>CAMEUC010000034.1 GCA_945937855.1 uncultured Clostridium sp.
ATAAAACTTTTTCTACTAAATCTGCTACAACAGGTATTTCTAACCATCCTGATATAATAAAGCATGTTATTAATGATATTATTAAAATAATTACTGAAAATATTGTTAAACCAATTCTATCTAAAATTTTCATTTTCTACTCCTCTTCCTCTTCTTTTTCTTTATTTTCTTGTGTGTTTGTTTTTATTCCTTGCACATGAATATTTATCCCTGAAACTTTAAGTCCAGTCATTGTTTCTACTGCTTTTTTTACCCTTCCTTGAATTTCAAAAGCTACATCTGGTATTCTTACACCATATTCAACTATTATATTAACATCTATTCTAGTTTCTTTTTCTCCAACTTCTACTTTAATTCCTTTTGATAAATTCTTTTTACCACTAAAGACCTCTGATATTCCTCCTGCTAATCCTCCTGCCATACTATAAACTCCTTGTACCTCTGATACAGCAACTCCAGCAATAGATGCAACAACTTCATTTGATATTTTTATATCAGCGTTATCTGTAGTCGTTATTTCTTCACTTTCTAATTCGTGAATTTCTTTATCTTCTTCCATTTTACATACCTCCTTAGATAAAAAAATTGATATACTCACAGTATTAAGTATATCAATTTATGATTTAATTTACAACTGTTTTTTTGAAAATTTTAGTAATTTATCCTATTCCTCCATCTAAATGATATAAATTTTTGTACCCCATTTTTCTTAAAATATTAATTGCATTTTTACTCCTTACTCCTACTGTACAGTATGCTATAATAATTGTATCTTTATCTTTTAATTTTTTTGGGGCTTGTGTATATAATTCATATGTTGGTATATTTATCGCTCCTCTTAAATGACCTTCTTCAAATTCTTGTGGACTTCTTACATCTAGTAATATAACATTAGTATTATTATTAAAAATCTCTTTCATTTCCTCTTTTGTAAGATTTTCTTTAGATCTATATAATTTTTTTATCCAATTTTTCAAATTTATCATCTCCAACAAAAAAACTCCTAATATTATTTTATTAAGAGTTTTTTTGTTGCGTTACAGTTTCAGAAATAATTATTTATTTAACATTTTTAAAACATTTCTTGTTATAGCCAAATTGTATATATATAAGCAGAAGCTTCCCCAAACTAAAGTCATTCCTAAGCTATTTATTCTTGTTAAGGAATTAAATGCAAGAACTACTGCAAGTATATACACTATAATTGTTCTTAATGCAAATTTTCCAATTAGCTTCCATTCTATCTGCCCTTTTTTCTTTAAATTACTTAACATAGCATATACTAAAATATAATTTAAGATGGCTGATATTATTATTCCTAAAATTCCTTCTATTGTTATTATTACATTTGTGTATCTTATAACCAATAGTAGTAGTGCTATATATCCTATTTGTAAAAATGTTGCTATAAATCCTTTTGCTTTAAATTTAACAATCAAAACTATACAAGCAACTACAAGTATTATTGATGGAATTGCAATACCTATAAATATCATATTTTGTGTCATTTTTGTTTCTACATGTTCTTCTGAAAAATCATAGTCTATTGGTAAAACCTCATTATTTATTATAGTAGCAATATTATTTATTTCTTTAACATATTCTTCTAAATCTTCACTATTTTGTACTTCTGCAATAGGAATATACAAAACTCCTGTAGACATTTTTTCTCCAAAATAAGTTGAGCTATATGTTTGTCCATCTAATACTACACTTACATATTTTGTGGTATCTACTTCTTCCATTTCTCCTTCTTCATTTTCTTGTTCTTCAGTAGATTTTACATACACTGTACTTATTTCTTCAAGTTTCTTTGTTCCCTCTTTGTTAAAATTAATTTGTAAATATATAGTAGTTGAAGTTCCTGTTTCATCACTTGATCCATAAACCACTTTTGCAGATTTTACATCATTATAATCTAGTAAGCTAATTTTTGTTTCTTTATCTATCACATTAAATAAACCTTTTTGTCCCAAGTGTTCACTTATTTCATGAACATCGTCATTATCTTGTAGAGTTATAGTTATTTCTCCTGTTTCTTCGTTAAGTTTTAATTCATATTCTCCTACATTCATTCCTTTTAATCTATTTTTTAATATTTTTTTAGTTAATTTATAATTTTCTTTAGTTAAGTTTTGTTCATTATTTACTGTCTCATTTTTTACAGTATATCCATTTTTTTCTGTATATTCTGTTTGTCCATCATCTACAACTATATTTCCTTCTGCATTATATATAACCTCTTTTTCTTCTGTTGTTGGTTTACAAGTTAATACAGCTGTATTTGTAAATTGCATTCCTAATTTATAATCTTTTATTATATTTACTGTTCTAAAATCTTCTTTTTTATATACTCCAAAAAATGAAGCAAATATTATTATTGCTACAAATAGCAAAATAGCTACTATTTCAATTCTCTTTAATGTTTTCAATTTTATTCCTCCCTATAATAACCTTGTATCATTTATTATTAATTCAAACCAAATATTTAAATATTTAGCTGCATATTTACTCATTCTTGTTCTTTCCATAAAGATTTCAAAATAATCAAGCACTGGGCAGATATTTGTGTCTATACTTAAGTTAAGCATAACTCTTCTATTTTCTTTATCTATTTCTAATTTAGTATTTGTTACAGCATAATTTACTCTATCGTGTATTTCAAAAGATGTTTTGTTTGGATTAACTACTCTATCTCTATGAACATCTGATTTATCTGCCAAAATTAGTGCTGCAGATATATCACTTACAGCTGTTCCAGTTGCTTCATCATGATTTCCTATTGCAGACATTATCTCTGTCCTATCCTTTAAATCCATTCCCATATCTTTTAAGATATTATAAGCCAAGATTGCTCCACTATGAGCATGGTCTACTCTGTTTACTCCATTTCCAATATCATGTAAAAAGCCTGCTATTCTAGCTAATTCCACTCTATGTTCATCATATCCTAAATCTTGTAAAATCTTAGCTGCTCTATTTGCTACTATACTAACATGTCTAATAGAATGTTCTGTATAGCCTAATGCATTTAATTGTCTTTGCGCTCCAACAATTAATTCTTGCACTTCTGGATTATTTTTAACATCATCAAACGTTACCAATAAAAATTACCTCCATTCTCTTTTGTAAATTTTATATTAAATAATGAAAAATATCAACTGTTTTTTCTTATTTTTTTAATTTAAACAATTACAATTTAGGAACGACGATGACGTCGTTCCTTATCAGTTCTGCTATTCCATATTTTTTATATAAATATACCTTTATCTATATTTTGTAAATTGTTGTATTTTTCAAATGTGCGAACACTTTTGTATTTTTCTATTTCTACTGCCTTTTTTTGTTTTAAAGATTCCTGCATGTCTAATACTCTTTGGTTTTTTGAACCTTTAAAATATAAGTTTAAACTTTTTTCCTCTAATATAAATTTTCCATCTACTAATACATCTATGTTTTCTAATAAAGTTCTTAACTTTACATTTGTTTCTGATGTTTTTAGTAATTCTTCAAATGTAAAACCTGTATAACACCATACGTTTAAGCCATTTTTCTTACAAAACTTTGCGATTTCTCCTGATGCTTCTGGTTGAAACATTGGGTCCCCTCCAGATAAAGTTATTCCGTCTTGATTTTTTATGCTGAGGATTTGTTTTTTCAAATCCTCAACATCTACTAAAAATCCATCTTCAAAACTATGTGTTTCTGGATTATGGCACCCTTTACAATTGTGAGAACACCCTTGTGTCCATATTACTGTTCTTATTCCTTCACCATCAACTATACTATCTGTTTGTATTTCAGCTGCTAATCTTATTTTCATTATATTTTATGTTTAACCCTATCCCTTTCTTCACATTTTTTACCATTGTTAAATCTGTCTAATGTTCCAACTAAGTAACCTGTTATTCTTCTTATTCTTTCAAATTTAACATCATCTTCATGCCTTCCACATCCAGGACATACATCCCCAATTACTCCTGTAAATCCGCATACAGGGTCTCTATCTACTGGGTGATTTACTGCTCCATAGCCAATTCCTGCTTCTTTCATAATTCTAATTACTTTTTCAAATGCCTCTACATTTTCTGTAGTATCTCCATCTAATTCAATATATGATATATGCCCTGCATTTGTAAATGCATGATATGGTGCTTCTGTTTTTATTTTGTGTTCTACTGTTGTTTTATAGTATACTGGCACATGGAATGAGTTTGTATAATATTCTCTATCTGTAATTCCTTTTATTTTTCCATATATTGCTTTATCCATAGCTGTAAATCTTCCAGATAAACCTTCTGCTGGTGTTGCAAGTAATGTGAAATTCAAATTATATTTTTCTGAATATTCATCCATTTTCTTTCTCATAAAGCCTATTATCTCTAGTCCTAATTTTTGTGCTTCTTCACTTTCTCCATGATGTTTACCTGTTAATGCTTTTAAGCATTCTGCAAGACCTATAAATCCTACAGATAGTGTTCCATGTTTATAAATTTTACGTAATTTGTCTCCAGGTTTTAGTTTTTCACTATCTAGCCAAACTCCTTGTCCTAGAAGGAATGGAAAGTTGTATATTCTTTTATTACATTGTATTTCAAATCTTTCTAATAATTGGTCTTTTACTAATTCTAGTTTTTCTTCTAATTCTTTATAAAAACCTTCAATATCAGCTTTTTCTCCATTTAAAATTCCGTGTTTAATTCCAAGTCTTGGTAAGTTAATTGATGTAAAAGATAAGTTTCCTCTTCCTGCTGTTACTACTTTGTTTGGGTCTACGTGATTTCCAAGTACCCTTGTTCTACACCCCATATATGCAACCTCTGTATTATAATCTTCTGGATTATAATATTCTAAGTTAAAAGGTGCATCTATAAAAGAGAAGTTAGGGAATAATCTTTTTGCAGATACTTTGCAAGCAAGTTTAAATAAATCATAGTTCTTATCTTCTGGATTATAGTTTACTCCCTCTTTTATTTTAAATATTGAAATTGGGAATATTGGTGTTTCTCCCTTTCCTAAGCCTTCTTCGGTTGCAAGTAGGAAGTTTTTTATAACCATTCTTCCTTCAGGGCTTGTATCTGTTCCAAAATTTACAGATGAAAATGGAACTTGAGCTCCTGCTCTTGAGTGCATTGTATTTAAATTATGAATAAATGCCTCCATTGCTTGGTATGTAATTCTATTTGTTTTTTCTAGAGCTTTTTTATAAGATAATCTAAACATCCTTTTTAAGTTTTCAGCATCTCTACAATATGCATCGAAAATAGAAATATCAAATTCTATACTTGTTAGTTTATCTATTTCTCTTGTTATTCCATTAATGGCAATAAATTTTATATAGTCTGTTAACTCTAAAAAATCATATACAGTTTGTTTAAATTGTTTTTTAAATGTTTTTAAAACCCCTGGTGCCATGTAATAATCAAATGCTGGTATGCTTTGTCCTCCATGTTGATCATTTTGGTTAGATTGAATTGCAATTGCTGCAAGTGCTGAGTAAGACATTATATCGTTTGGTTCTCTTAAAAAGCCATGTCCTGTTGAAAAACCATCTGTATATAATTTATTCAAATCTATTTGGCAACATGTTGTTGTTCCCATTGGTAAAAAGTCCATATCGTGAATATGAATATCTCCACTATCGTGTGCTTCTGCAAATTTTCTTTTCATTAGATATGATTTTGCAAATTCTTTTGAAACTGTGCTACCATATTGTAACATTGTTCCCATTGCTGTATCTCCATCTATATTTGCATTTTCTCTTTTTGCATCTTCTTCATGTGCTGATTTTAATCCTAAATTTTCTAATGCTTTTAAAAATTTATGTTGTTTCTTCTCATCAAAAAATACTTGCCTTGATTGTGTTCTTCTTTCTCTATATGCTTTAAATGATTCATATACATCTTCATATCCATTTGACTTTAGTTGTTCTTCAATTAAGTCCTGAATTTCTTCAATTTTAATTTTTTCTTTTTCTAATTTTTCAATTTTTTCTATAACTTTATTATAAATTTTATATATGTCTTTATCAATATATTTGTGTGTTTCTTCGTCTTCTGTATAAACACTATCAAATCCTTTTTTTATTGCAAGCGCAATTTTGCTACCATCGAAATTTACTCGTTTTCCATCTCTTTTCACAACAATTATATCAATATTTTTTTCTAAATTATCTTGCATATTTTTACCTCCATTTTACTTTTTCCTTTGTAAACTGATTATATATGTAAGCCTATTCTTATGTCAATATTTTTTGTGAAAAATTTAAGTTTTTGAAAAAATGATTTTTTTAAAATTTAATATTTTGGAATATTTTTTTACGTTGTATGGGCACCTGTGGGAAGGTGCCCATACATCATTTGCAATCACTTTCTTGTTTAATTGGTTATTGAAAAAGCTCCCAAGTAAAAACTTGGGAGTTTTGTTTTTATTTTGCATAATCTATTGCTCTTGTTTCTCTTATTACATTTACTTTTATTTGTCCTGGATATTCCATTTCAGATTCTACTTTTTGAGCTACTTCTCTTGCCATTACAACCATTTGAGCATCTGAAATCTTTTCAGGTTTTACAACAAGTCTTATTTCACGTCCAGCTTGTACTGCATAAGATTTATCAACACCTTCAAATGAATCTGCAATTTCTTCTAATTTTTCTAGTCTCTTAATATATGCTTCTAATGTTTCTCTTCTTGCTCCTGGTCTTGATGCTGATATTGCATCTGCTGCCTGTATTAATACAGCTTCTATTGTTTTAGGCTCTACATCACCATGATGTGCTTGTACTGCATTTATTACTAAATCGTTTTCTTTGTACTTTTTTAGAACATCTACACCTATTTCTACGTGTGTTCCTTCCATATCATGGTCTAGTGCTTTACCAATATCATGTAATAGTCCAGCTCTACGAGCAAGTTTTGGATCTAATCCTAATTCCTCAGCCATTATTCTTGCTAAATTAGAAACCTCAATAGAGTGATTTAAAACATTTTGTCCATAGCTTGTTCTGTATTTTAGTTTTCCTATTAATCTAACTAAATCTGGATGTAAGCCATGTACTCCTGTTTCTAATACTGCTCTTTCTCCTTCTTCTTTTATAATTTCTTCTACTTCCTCTTTAGCTTTTTCTACCATTTCTTCTATTTTGGCTGGATGAATTCTTCCGTCTTCAATAAGTTTTTCAAGTGCTATTCTTGCGACTTCTCTTCTTAATGGGTCAAATCCTGATAAAATAACTGCTTCAGGAGTGTCATCAATTATTAAGTCTATTCCTGTTAGTGTTTCTAATGTTTTGATGTTTCTTCCTTCTCTTCCTATTATTCTACCCTTCATATCATCATTTGGTAACGAAACTACAGATACTGTCGTTTCAGAAGTGTGATCTGCTGCACATTTTTGGATAGTATAGCCTAAAATTTCTCTGGCTTTTTTGTTTGCTGTTTCTTTAGCTTGTTTTTCCGATTCCTTAATCAAAGCAGCTTTTTCATCTGTTAGTTTTCTATCTAGTTTATCTAACAAAATTCTTGTTGCTTCATCTTTTGATAATCCCGCAATTTTTTGTAATTCTGCCATTTGGTTATTAAGCATTTCATCCAAATTTTTTCTTTTCTTTTCATTTTCTTGAATTATTCTTTCTAAATCTCTCTCTTTACGTTCAAAGTTTTCAGAACGTCTTTCTAAACTTTCTTCTTTTTGGAAAATTCTTTTTTCTTGTAATTGTATTTCGCCTCTTCTTTCTTTTACCTCTTCATCTAAATCATTTCTTATTTGTAATATTTCTTCCTTTGCTTTCAAAAGTTCTTCTTTTTTTGCATTTTCAGCTTCTTTCCTTGCATTTGCTACAATTCTAGTTGCTTCATTTTCTGCCCCTTTTATTTTAGATTCAGCCGTTTTCTTTCTTATTGTAATTCCTACTGGAATGCATACAGCTGCTGAGATAACGAAAGTGGCTACTATTGCTATTACCATAAACAATGCACCTCTTTCTATTAAATTTTCAATGTTCAGATTATATATATTATCAATTTAAATATTTATAATTTCTGTACTATTATATTTTACCTTTTATATTGTAAGTTGTCAAGGATTTTTTAATTTTTATAATTAGTGGTAAGTAAAATTAATCAAAAAGATATAGAGGCACGAACTGCAGTGTGCCCCACAAATTATTAAATTCATTTTTTTTACATTGTATAAAATAATATTCTACATAATTCTATAGTGAAAGTTGTTTATTAATGTATTTAAAGTGGTATTCTCACAGTTCTAGTATTTCTTATTAATCTCTTCCACATTATCAATCATCTCTTTACATTTTTTCCAGTTTATTATTTTCATATATTTATACTCTGTTTGTAATTTTTTCAAAATATTCAATGTATCATCTTCTGAATTTAGGTCAGCTACCATTAGCTCTTTTATGTATTCTTCTTTTCCATATACTAATCTAAAAAAGACTGATCTCATATAAGCTTCTATATTATTTTCTTGATTTTTACATGCAACAATTAAGTAAATACCATCTGTTTTTAAATTAGTACATGAAAATATATAATAAATATTTTTTATTATCTCTATCAAACCATATAATGCACAAGTCCATAATAGCAAATTTAAAATAAAATCAACCATATTTCCTCCTAAAAATATAATATGATTGATTCTATTTTTCGTTACATTTTTACTATTTGCTCCCAAGGTAAGTTTGATTTTCCAAAATGTCCATAATTCGTTGTTTTCGTATATATTGGTTCTTTTAACTTCAAATATTTTTTTATTCCATTTGGTGTTAAAGTAAATTTTTCTTTTATTTTATCTATTATTTCTTCCTCTGGTATAATATTTGTTCCAAAAGTATCTATATAGATAGACAAAGGCTCTTCTTTTCCTATTGCATAAGATATTTGAATTTCACATTTTTTGGCATATCCATTTGCTACAACATTTTTTGCAATATGTCTTAACATATAGGCTCCAGACCTATCTACTTTACTAGCATCTTTTCCCGAAAAAGCTCCTCCTCCATGGCGACTATATCCTCCATAAGTATCTACAATTATTTTTCTGCCTGTAAGCCCTGTATCTCCGAGTGGTCCACCAATTACAAATCTTCCTGTTGGATTTATATATATTTTTGTGTTTTCATCTAAATATTTTTCATCTATCACTTCTTTTATAACATTATCTACGATTTTCTTCTTCATTTCTTCTAAATTAATATTTTCCTCATGTTGTGTAGATATTAATACTGTTTCAATTCTTTTGGGCTTGTCCTCTTCATATTCCACTGTTACTTGTGTTTTCCCATCCGGTTTTAAACCTTTTATTATATTTTCTTTTCTAACAGTAGTTAATCTTTTTGCTAACTTGTGTGCTATACTTATTGCAAATGGCATATATTCTTTAGTCTCATCACAAGCAAATCCAAACATGATTCCTTGGTCTCCCGCTCCACCAATATCGACCCCTAGAGCTATATCCGAGCTTTGTTTTGTAATATTAGTTTCTATTTTACAAGTTCTGTAATCTATACCTGTATTTTCATTATCATATCCAATTTCTTTTAATACTCCTCTTGCAATTTTTTCTACATCTATATTTGCATTAGTTGTAATTTGTCCTGCTACTGTAATTAAATCTTTTGATGCAAATGTTTCCACTGCTACTCTTGAGTTTTCATCTTGTTTTAAACATTCATCTAATATTGTATCTGAAATTAAATCACATATTTTATCTGGATGCCCTTCTGTTACACTTTCTGATGTAAATAAATATTTTTTCATTTTCATCACCTTTTTATATTATATATTAAAAAATAAATTTGTAAACTATATTGTACAAAAAATTGTAATTTGTGTGAGTACCGTATTTGTTAAAAATATCAAAAGACGACCG
>CAMEUC010000035.1 GCA_945937855.1 uncultured Clostridium sp.
GGGCAGTGAAAAAAATAAAATATAAAAACCCCGACGAGATTTGGCGGTCGTCTTTATATATCTTCAATAAAACAATTACTCGTACAAACTACAATTTAACAAATTAACAGAAAGAGAATCTTATGAAAGAAAAAAATTTTAAAATAATATTTTTTACAATCATAATAATACTAATAATTTTTGCTATCTATTATATTATAAAAAACCAAGACACATTAGCAAGTGATATAAAAACAAAAAAGGAAGAAATTACAATATATAATGAAATAAACTTAGGAATAATAAAGTTTGATACAATAAATCCAATATTATCAAATAGTCAAGATATACAATATATTTCAAAATTAATATATGAACCGCTAATAAATATTGGACAAGATTTTAAATTAGAACAAGGTTTAGCAACTGAATGGAGTAAATTAGATGATCAAACATATTTAGTAAAACTAAATGAAAATAAATATTGGCAAAATAAAGAAAAATTCACAGCAAAAGATATAGAATACACAATAAATTATATAAAACAGAAAGAATCAGTTTATAGCGATAATGTAAAAAATATAGAAAAAATAGAAATTATAAATGAGTATATTATAAAAATATTTTTGGTAGAGCCAGAAGAAGATTTTGAATATATGTTATGTTTTCCCATAATTTGCAAAGAAGAAAATGTAGGCACGGGAAATTTTTATATAAGTAGTATTAATGATGAACAAATAATTTTACAATCAAAAATAAATGAAAAGAAAATTATAGTAAAAATATATGAAGATGTAACCAAGCTATATAATGCTTTTTCTAAAGAAGAAATAGACATTTTTGTAACGAATAATATAAATTATGAAAATTATATGGGAAGTATTGGATATAATAAAAAAATTATTCATGGCAGAGAATTTGAATATTTAAAGTTTAATTTAGAGGATGAAATTTTATCAAACCCAGGAGTAGTAAAAGCTATTTGTTATGGAATAAATAAAGCAGAAATAATATATAAAATATATAATAATCAATATATACAAGCAGAGTCTCCTCTGCAATATGGAAGCTATTTATATAACAACGATATAATGTATGAATATAACATAAATAAAGCTAAGCAAATATTAGAAGATTCAGGGTGGAAATATAATCGGAACAAATTGGTTTAAAAATGGCAAAAAATTAGAGTTGCAATTAGTTACAAATAAAGATAGAATAGAAATTGCTAATATAATAAAACAGAATTTAGAAACCATAGGTTTTGAAATTACAATTAGAGAAATAAGTAATTCTTATTACAAAAACAATTTACAAAAATTAAATTATGATATATTATTAACAGGAAATATAGTATCAATAAAACCAAATGTACAAGAGTACTTAAATTTTAATATAGAAAATCTATCTACAAAGGAGGAAACATATAACCAAATATATAAAACATATAACGAAAACCCAAATTTTATGGGACTATATTTTAACTCTATTATAATGTTATACTCTAAAAATTTAAAAGGTAACTTTGAAGGCAATTGGTATAATATCTTTTATAATATAGACACATGGTATAAGGAAAAAAAATAAAAAAATTTTAAAAAAGTTCTTGACAAATAAAAAAAATAGTATATAATAATACCAAACAAGCGTTTGAAAACAAAAATGCAAAATAGGAGGAAAAAATATGAGTAATGATAATTTAGAAAAAAAGAAAGCATTAGAGGCTGCATTAGGACAAATTGAAAAACAATTTGGAAAAGGATCAATAATGAAACTTGGCGAGTACAAAGAAATGAATGTAGAAGCAATTCCAACAGGAGCATTAAGCTTAGATATTGCATTAGGTATAGGAGGAATCCCTAGAGGAAGAATTATAGAAGTATATGGTCCAGAATCTTCTGGAAAAACAACATTAGCACTACATGCAATTGCAGAGACACAAAAAATGGGAGGAGAAGCAGCATTTATAGATGCAGAACATGCATTGGACCCAGTTTATGCAAAACATTTAGGAGTAGATATAGATAATTTAATAGTATCACAACCAGACACAGGAGAACAAGCATTAGAAATAGTAGAAGCACTAACAAGAAGTGGGGCTGTAGATATTATAGTAGTAGACTCTGTTGCAGCGCTAGTACCAAAGGCAGAAATAGATGGAGATATGGGAGATTCACATGTTGGACTTCAAGCAAGATTAATGTCACAAGCATTAAGAAAACTAGCAGGTGTTGTAAATAAATCAAAAACAGTTATAGTATTTATTAACCAATTAAGAGAAAAAGTAGGAATTTTATTTGGAAACCCAGAAACAACTACAGGAGGTAGAGCTCTAAAATTCTATGCATCTGTAAGATTAGATATTAGAAAAGTAGAAAATATCAAACAAGATGGAGAAGTTATAGGAAACAGAGCGAGAGTAAAAGTTGTTAAAAATAAAGTGGCTCCACCATTTAGAGAAGCAGAATTTGATATTATATATGGAAAAGGAATATCAAAAGTAGGAAATATTCTAGATATAGCTGTTAATTTAGATATTATTAATAAATCAGGAGCATGGTTTAGTTATAATGGAGAAAAAATAGGACAGGGAAGAGAAAATGCAAAATTATATTTAGAAGAAAATCCAAAAGTTATGAATGAAGTAGAAGAAAAAATAAGAGCAAACTTCTCACAAGCATTTGAAAAAAGTTTAGTAGATCCAGAAGAACCTGAAGAAGAGAATGAAGAAACTTTAGAAGACGAAGAATAAAAAGGACTAAAACATTTGTAGGGCTTTTGTTCCACTACTGCCACGAAAAAAATATATTATTATTACAAATGATGTAGGGGCGCATGGTTGCGCCCTTAAATTGTTAAAATAATTCATTGGAGGGAAAATGACAAACGAAGAATATAAAGAACTAGAAGAATTTGATAAATTAAAAACAAAAGTGCTAAAATATGTTCTATATAAAAAAAGAACTGAACAAGAAGTTAGGCAAAAATTTGCAGAAAACACTGGAAATTTGTTAGATAATGTTGTAGAATACTTAAAGCAAGAAAATTATATTAATGACGCATCTTATATAGAAAAAAGTATTAACGAAATACAAAGACTAAAAAATTTATCTATAAAAGAAGTAAAATATAAATTACTTGCAAAAGGATTATCTTCTAGATTAGTAGATGAATACATATATAACAATAAAGAAGAAATGCTAGAATATGAAATAAATTCAGCAAAAACAATTTTAGTAAAAAAAACAAACATTATGGAAAAAGAAGATATTCTAAATTATTTAAGAAAAAAAGGATATATGGAGGAAACACTTAGAATTATAGGAGAAGATTATGAATAGCATACTAACATTAGAGACAAAAAAATACTCATTAAAATTAGAAAATTTTGAAGGACCATTAGATTTACTATGTCATTTAGTAGATAAAAATAAGATGGACATATATGAAGTAAATATATCGGAAATAACAGACCAGTATATAGATTATATAAATACTATGCAAGAATTAAAATTAGAAATTACAAGTGAATTTCTAGTTATGGCATCTACATTATTATATTTAAAATCAAAAAGTTTATTACCTAAAGTAGATACTGAAGGAGAAGAAGAACTTACAGAAGAAGAACTAATTTATAGAATTATTGAATATAAGAAATATAAAGAAATTTCTAAAAAACTAAAAGAATATTTTAATGAATTTTCAAAAAGATTTTACAAGCTACCAGAAAAAATTGAATTACCAAATAGAAAATTAGAAAAAAATTTTGTTTATACACAAATTTCCGAAAGCTATAGAAATTTAATTGAAAGAAATGAAAATAAAATTAATAAAAATGCCATAAATATAGAAAAAATTGCGATATCTGAAAAAGTAACAGTAGCAAGCAAAGTAAAAGATATTTTTAAAGAATTAACAAAAAAACCAAGGTTTATATTTAATAAGCTATGTATAGCAAATAAATACAATAAGTTAGAAACAATAACAGCATTCTCAGGAGTGCTAGAGTTAAGTAAACAAAAAACAATATTAACAAATCAAGAATTGACATTTGGAGATATAACAATTGAAAAAAATAAAAATCAGCAGGAAACAACAAACGATAGCTTTACAGCAAGTGTTTTAAAGTAAATTATAATTGGATTTTATTTTATAAAGTTTAATATTAGAAAAGATTGGGAAAAATACTAATATATAGAAAGGAAAACTATATGTTAGTTTTTTTTATTGTAATAGTTTTATTTTGTTTAATAGTATACTTTTCTAAAATAACAATAGAAGTAGAAGAATTAAAAATAGATACTAGAGAAAAAAGAAATAATTTTGATTATACAATAAAAGTGTATTTGATATTAGGAGAAAAGTTAAAATGGTTAAAATTAAAAATAAATAAAGAAAAAACAAAAAAATTAAAAAAAAGTAAGGTATTGAAAAAAATAGAAAAATCGAAAAAATTTGAAAATTTAAAAAATAAAAGTTTTAAACAGAATAAAAAAATTGTACAAGATATAATAAAAAATATAAAAATTAAGTTAGAAAAATTACAAATAAAAGCAACAATAGGATTAAACAATATTATACTTTTATCGTATTTGGTAGCAATATTAGATATAATCTTCTCAATATTGTTATTAAAATATTCAGAAAATTTACAAAAAAATAATTATAATTATGAAATTAATCCAAATCAAACAAATAAAAGTTATTTAAAAATATCCATAAATTGTATAATTAGTATAAAAATAGCCAATATTATAAATATGATAATTAAGAAGAGGAGTGAAGTAAAAAATGAAAGAACATCCTATAGAAGCTTTAATGGAAATTGCAATGCAAAATATCCAAGATATGGTTGATGTAAATACTATTATAGGTGCACCAATTGAAATTAATAATAATGTTACAATAATACCAATATCAAAGGTATCTTTCGGATTTGTTGCAGGAGGAAGTGAATTTAAAGGAGAGACAATAGAAGAATATAACAGAAAAGATAAAGATGAAGAAATAACTTATAAAAATCCGTTTGGTGGAGGAAGTGGAGCAGGGGTTAATATTTCTCCGGTATCATTTTTAGTTATAAACAATGATAATATAAAACTAATGCCAGTAGAATATTGCTCTACAGTTGATAAAATTGTAGACTATATACCAGATATATTAACTAAGGCAGATAATTTTATAAGCTCATATAAAAAAGGAAAAAAAGAAAATAAAGAAAATATGAAACAAACAATAAGTTATACCTATGATGAGGAAGATGTGTAAGAAATAAAAAAATAATTAAGATATTTACTTTTTTTTAACAATATTGTATAATATTAACATAATTGTTAAAGGAGTTATAATATATGCAAACAATGAAGAAATTTTGGAAATATTTTATAAATTTTATAGTTTTATTTTTGATTGTTTCGGGTTTAACTTATTTAGGAACGATGAATAATGGTAATAAAAATGAAACAATAGAATGTGTAGTACAAACAGAATCACCTGTTATTGAAATTACAGAATGTACAAATAAAAAAATAACTGGAACAGTTACAAATGACACAAAAGTATTAATAAATGTAATTTATGTAAAAGCAAGCTTTTATGATGAAAATGACAAACTATTAGGAACGGAAAGTTCAGAAATAAAATATTTTAATGTAGGAGAAAAAGCAAAATTCGAAATAGAAAACTCTTACAAAAATGTAGCAAGCGTAAAAGTAACTTGTGAATAATTAAAAGTATAATAAATTTAAACCACTTTTAAAAGTGGTTTTTTAGTTAATGTTCGATAAATTTATTTTAAATGGTATATTAGAGGCACATCACTAAGCATCCTGAAATCATATATAGTTATTATTATTAAAAATATTTAATTATTTCAAAAAAAATGATATAATATTTTTTGCAAGGAGAAAAAATGGTAGCAGAAGTTATAATAAATAGTATAGCAAAAGAACTAAATAGAAGTTTTGATTATATAATTCCAGAAAATTTAATTTCAGAAGTTAAAATTGGGAGTAGAGTTTTTGTGCCATTTGGAAGACAAAAAAAAGAAGAGGGATTTGTAATAAGTATAAAAGAAACCTCTGAATTTGCCAATAAAGAAATAATAAGAGTAGAAGACAATTTGATAAATGAGGAAAATATAAATTTAGCAAAACTTATGGGAAGAAGGTACTTCTGTAATATATCAGACTGTATAAAATTAATGCTACCACCAGGTGCTGGAAGTAAAAATTTTGATGGAAGAGTAAAAGATAAAACAGCAAATTTTGTTTATTTAAAAAAAGATATTGATGAAATAGAGTTTCTAATAGAAACTGAAAAACTAAAAAGTGAAAAACAGATAAGAATATTAAAATTTTTAGAAGAAAATGAAGGCATACATATTGCAGACTTGGAGATGCTTACAGATACAAGTCGTGCAATAGTAAAAACTTTAGAGAAAAATGGATACATAGAAATAGTAGAGCAAAAAATAGAAAGAAACCCATTTAAGGATAGAAATATAACAAGAGATAAGAAACTTAATTTGACAGAAGAGCAACAAGAAGCTTTTAATAGAATTAAGGATAGTAAATTCAATGAATTTTTAGTATATGGTGTAACAGGCTCACGGAAAAACAGAAATATATTTGCAACTAATAGAAAATATGCTAAATAAGCAAAAAACAGCAATTGTATTAGTGCCAGAAATATCTTTAACACCACAAATGGTAGATAGATTTTTAGCAAGATTTGGAGACGTAATTGCAGTTTTACATAGTAAATTATCAGTAGGAGAAAGATATGATGAGTGGCAGAAAATAAGATCACGGAAAAGCAAAAATAGTAATTGGTGCAAGGAATGCAATTTTTGCTCCAATAGAAAATTTGGGAATAATTATAATAGATGAGGAACACGATACATCATACCAATCAGATATGCCACCTAAATTCAATGCAAAAGATATTGCAAAATACATAGCAAAACAAAAAGATATACCAGTGGTTTTAGGAAGTGCCACACCAGATATAAATACATTTTACAAAGCAAAGGCTAAAAAAATAGAGTTAATAACTTTAACAAAAAGAGCAAATACTTCAAATTTGCCAGAAATAGAAGTAGTAGACTTAAGGAAAGAACTTGCAAATGGAAATAGGTCAATTTTAAGTACAAGTTTACATGATGCAATAGAGAAAAACCTAAAAGAAAAAAGACAAACAATATTATTCTTAAATAGAAGAGGCTTTTCGACCTTTGTAATGTGTAGAGATTGTGGATACACAGCAAAATGTAAAAGATGTAATATAAGTTTAACTTATCATAATAAAGAAAATAAATTAAAATGTCATTATTGTGGTTATGAAATTGATAATATAAAGGTTTGCCCTAAATGTGGAAGTAAAAAGGTAAAATATTTTGGAACAGGAACACAAAAATTAGAAGATATTATAAACAAAGAATTCCCAGAGGCAACAACAATTAGAATGGATATAGACACAGTAAGTAAAAAAAATTCTCATGAAGAAATACTAAATAAATTTAAAAATGAGAATATAGATATACTAGTTGGAACACAAATGGTAACAAAGGGGCACCATTTTCCAAAAGTAACATTAGTTGGAGTAATTACTGCGGATGGAAGTTTAAATAATGGGGATTATAGGGCAAATGAAAGAACTTTTGATTTACTAGTACAAGTTGCACGGAAGAGCAGGAAGAGGAAAGTTGCCGGGAAAAGTAATAATACAAACATATTCTCCAGAAAACTTTTGTATAGAATGCAGCAGAAAGCAAAACTATGAAGAATTCTATGAAACAGAGATACAATTAAGAAAACAGTTGAAATATCCGCCATTTTGCGATATAATAATGTTTGCAATAAATTCATCTGATAAAGAAGAGGTGCGGAAAAGCATCTGAAAAATTATACAAAATATTAGAAAAAAACAATAATGGAACGATAAATATATTTAAACCAGTACCCGCTCCAATAGACAAAATAAAAAATAAATACAGATGGAGAATAATAGCAAAATGTAAATTAAATAACAATGTAATAGACATGATAAATAAATCACTAGACGAATTTTATAAATGTAAATTTAAAAAAACCAAGATATCAATAAGTACAAATCCAAATAATATGAGTTGATTAAAGTAGCCAAACGCAGGGGTTTAAAATATATAAACCCCGACGAGATTTGGCGAACTGTATATAAATGATAAAAGGGGGCAAAAACATGGCATTAAGACTAATAAGACAAGAAGGAGACGAAATATTAAAGAAAAAATCAAGACCAGTAGAAAAAATAGACGATAAGGTAAGAGAATTAATAAAAGACATGATAGAAACAATGCATAAATATGATGGAGTAGGGCTTGCAGCAGTACAAGTGGGAATATTAAAGCAAATAGTAGTAATAGATACATATGAAGAAGGAACACCTGTATATGTATTAATAAATCCAGAAATAATAAAAACAAAAGGATTAAGAGAAGTGGAAGAAGGATGTTTAAGCTTCCCAAATAAATTTGCAAAAGTAAAAAGACCAGAAGAAGTTGTTGTAAGAGCATTAGACGAAAATGGTAAAAAAATAGAAATAAAAGCAAAAGGTTTACTAGCACAAGCAATATGTCACGAAGTTGACCATTTAAATGGAGAAGTTTTCATAGACAAAATAGTACCAGGAACTCTAGAAATCATAAATCCAGAGAAAAAGTAATAATTTAGAAGTGAGAAGTGGGAGGTGAGAAGTGAGAGATTTTGTGCAATTTCTTCGAAGTTAAGACTTAAAAAGCCAACCTCACACTTCACACCGCTCACCTCTAAATTATTATGTGGCAAGGTAAAATATGTTTGAAAGGAAGTATTGATATGAACATTTTATTTATGGGTACACCAGATTTTGCTGAGAAATCACTAGAAAAAATATATGAAGCTGGTCATAAAATTATAGCAGTAGTAACAAACCCAGATAGACCAAAAGGAAGAGGAATGAAACAGGTAGCATCACCTGTAAAAGAATATGCTATTTCAAAAAATATCCCAATATATCAACCAGAAAAAGTAAGAAATAATCCAGAAATAATAGAAACAATAAAAAACTTAAACCCAGATGTAATTTGCGTAGTAGCATATGGAAAAATACTTCCAAAAGAAATACTAGAAATTCCAAGGCTAGGCTGTATAAATGTACATGGTTCACTTCTTCCAAAATATAGAGGAGCAGCACCAATACAATGGGCAGTACTAAATGGAGATAAAACAACAGGAATAACAACAATGTATATGGACGAAGGAATGGACACAGGAGATATGATACTAAAAGAAGAAGTAGAAATAGGAGAAGATGAAACAACAGGAGAATTATGGGAAAGACTAGCAGAAATTGGAGCAAAACTTTTAGTAAAAACACTAGAAAAAATTGAAAACGGTACGGTAGTAAGACAAACGCAAGGAACAGATTTTACAGTAGCGCCAATGCTAAATAAAGAAATGGCAAAAATAAATTGGGAAGAAAAAACTGCCCTAGAAATAAAAAACTTAGTAAGAGGCTTAAACCCAATAATGGGAGCATATTCAATTTTAAACGGAAAAAAACTAAAAATATGGAAAGTTGAAACTTTATCAAACGAAAACTTTATGGATAAATACGAAGAATTTAAAGAATATAAACAAAAATATGAAGACATAACACCAGGAACAATTATATATATAGACAAAAAA
>CAMEUC010000036.1 GCA_945937855.1 uncultured Clostridium sp.
ATATTTAGCAATCTGCTTTCTCTTATTTTTCCATACATAATTTATTCTCCTTTATCTATGATATGTTTCGCCTTTTGAAATTTTAAATGCTCTAAATATTTGCTCTAATAAAAATACTCTTATTAGTTGATGTGGAAATGTCATTTTAGAAAAACAAATACTTTCATTTGCTTTTGATAAAAGCTCTTTTGTTAGCCCTAATGTTCCTCCTATGATAAATGTAATTGAGCTATTAAAATTTAATGATATATTTTCTAATTTTTTAGAAAATTCTTCAGATGATAATTCTTTTCCTTTTAAATCTAAACAAATAATATATGTATCTTTATTTAAATGAGATATCACATTTCTACATTCTTTTTGTTTAATGCTCTCTTCTAAGCTTGGGTTTATATTATTAGGTAATTTCTCATCTGGTAATTCTATTATACGTAAATTACAATATTTTGACAATCTTTTTGAGTACTCTGCAATTGCATCTTGTAAATACTTTTCTTTTATTTTTCCAGTACATATTATATTTATAGCTAGCATAATAATCTCCTATTTTAATTCTATTAAAGCTGTTTCCAAGCCATATTCTGTTTTTTCACTTCTATATGAGTGTATTAAATCACAATTACACACACTGCAAATGCCTGAGTCTACTATGTTTTCTGGCTTTAGTCCTAACTTTTGCATCATAATTTTATTTATTAAAACTGTATCTATATTCCATTTTTTGTTTTTTATTTTTTCTTCAATTATATCATTTACTTTTATTATTTTTTCTGTATTCTCTTCTATATATCTAAACCCTATTAAATCTTTAAATTCATTTTTGAATTGTTCTTTTACATCTCGTTCTACTTCAAAGTGGCATTTTCTAATACTAGGGCAAATACAACAAATTATATTTTCTGGTTTACATCCAAATTCTACCATCATTTTATTTATAGCAGTTATCCCTATTCTTTTTAACGTTCCTTTCCAGCCTGAATGTATATTTGCAATTACTTTTTTTACTGGATCAAATAATAGTAATAATATACAATCTGCATTTGTAGCTGATAATATAAACTCTCTTTTGTTAGTTACTAAACCATCTGTATTTTTGTAAATGTCTAAATTAAAATCTGGTTCTTTTTCATTTGTTTTATTTGTTACAATTTTCACATTATTTGTATGGCTTTGTTTAGGCTTTACTGCTTTTATATAATTTGTACCTATGGCTTCACAAAGCCTTCTATATGAGTTTACTGCCAAAGTACAATCTTCTATTTTGTTCCCATTTGTTTCTGTTCTAAAATTAACATCTGTTCCTAAACTATAAGCATGGTTTATGATATCTTTATATTCTAATAATTTTCTAAATTGTAAGTATTGTACATTATCTTTTTTTATATGTACTACATTCTTGTTTGATAAGTCTTTCATATATTCTCTCTCCAAATGAATTTTTCTTTACATATGTTACCATATTTTTTTATTTTTTTCAAATCCTAGAGTTCAATATTTTTTAGCTCTTGTTTATTTCATTTTCTTCATTTATAATGTTTGAAGATCTTTCTGTATACGAATTCCATGGATTATTTGGATTACTATCTGTTGGATCCCAATTTCTACAAGCTTCATTCTCCGATATTTTTTGTGAATATGGTTTGCCGAAGAGGTCCCGGTTCTTGCGAAGAATAGAATTCTACCAAAGTTCCTTGTTCAATATTATCATAAATCCATTTTGCATCTGCTACAGTCAGTCTTATACATCCAGCAGAACAGCTTGTCCCTAATTTATCATATTCCCAATATTCTAATGAAGCTGGGTTTCCTTTTTCTAAATATGGTACTGAGTGGAAAAGTATATTTCCTACAATTTGTGTACTGTAATGTCCATACACATTTCCAAATAGGTCTAACCATTCCCATCTTAATTTTATTCCATACGTACTAGAGGTAGGTGTTGCTGTACCAGTAGAACATATCATAGCTTTAACTGGCACAGTATACTGTCCTTCACTATCTTTAGTAAAAACAGTTACAACATTTGCCTCGTTATTTACCTTTATGTAATACTTTTTATCTGAAATAGAACTTGGTTTACTCTCTTCTGTATTAGTTGGTTTTTCTACTTCTATAGGAGTTGGTTCTTCTGTCTCTATGTGTTTCTCATTAACCTCCTTTGTAATATTTTTTTCGTTTGGAATTATTACTATAATTCTTTCCGCATTTAACAAATTATTTGTTTCATCTGTATTATCTGAAACTATTACTACAGCTTTTTCCTCTTCTTCTACCAAATTGTTTATTTCATTATTTGCTTCATCATTACTTTGTGTATAACTTCCAACTTCAATTATTTCCTGTTTATTTGCTTTTTTAGTTAGTCCTAATGAAAAACTAATAATTACTATTAATGTAAATACAATTAATAATACAATCACTAAATCTCTTTTACTTCTCATAAAGTCCTCTTTATATTTCTTTTTTTATAATTATACTATATGAAAAAATGGTATTCAATGGTTAAAAGAAAAGAAAATTTTAGCATATTAGAAATTGGAAAATCTAGGATAATACATATTATTCATCATTGGAGTATTTACCATACTATAAGGGTTAGATGCTGAAATTGTCACAAATTTTATAGAATATATATCACAATAAATTAAGTTGTTACTTTCGATAGATCGAAGTAGTATATAGCTGGCTCCAACATCTTCCAAAATTCCTACTCTATCTGTCAAATTGTTAGTACCTATTAAGAATTCCACTCTCATAAGTTTTCCTATTTGTTCTCTTAAAAATGCTGGAGTATAAATTGTATTTGTTAGTATTTCTGGTGAATTTTGATCAATGGTTACATTTCTTTTTTCTCTTTTGTCTTGTTCTTCAATTTCTTCCATTTAGTTATCACTTTCCTTCCTTCTCTAAGTTTGTGCATATAAAGGTGTAGGTCTATAAAAGCAATGGTCACCTAGTCTTGTATGCAATGTTCCTGAACCATTACTTGGGAATGTACTTCCACAAGTTGGTCTAAATGGATTTAAATACCACAAGCAATCTCCTACCTCATTTAACTTATTACCTGATAATGCCCAGTCTGCTATATAGTAGTGAAGTTCTGTTGGGTTCATATTATAAATATTTTGCGGATTATATTGGTTTAAAAGTGTTTCTGATGCACAATCAAATTGTCCTGGCTGAAAGATAATATTCCTTACATTCCCTCCTTGTGATACTCTAGCATATTCTCCTTCTGATGCATTCACTCTGTTTAAAACAACTGTTGCAACTGCTTTCATGCCATTATCTCCTTCTCCGCCCCGCTTCGCATTGAACAATTCGAGCAATCAATTCTCTATCTGAATATGCCATTTTTTCACCTCTTGGTTTTATACTATGAATATTTTATAAAAAATGTTCATAGTATTACTACTAAATAAGTCTCTTAAATTCTATATAATATTTATAGAGGTATGGTTGAAACCATACCTCTACATTTTCTAGTTATTTACTGAGCTATTATTTTCTTTTAAAATATGTCCTATCAACACCACAAACTGGACATTTAAAGTCTTTTGGGAAATCTTCTCCATAGTAAACATATCCGCAAACAGTGCATACCCATACCGTTTTTCCTTTTTCTGTTGTAACTTTTAAAAGCTCTTCTTTATGTTCTTGATAATAAGCATAAGTCATTTCTTCTTTTTCTTCTTTAAAAACGTCTGCTTCTATTAATTTTCCTATAAACAAAGTATGTGTTTCATTATCAATTCTATCTATTATTTCGCATATCATATATCCCAATGAATCATTTATTATATTTAATTTTTCTACTTCTGTTACCTCAGTATTTTCAAATTTATTAGTATCTCTCATCGAGTTAAAACCAAATGTTTTTATTATTACTGGATTTACTTCTTTACCTAATACTGATAATGCGAATTTATCATTTTTCTTTAATAATTCATTTGTATAGTTTTTCTTCATTACTGCTACTGCAATTAAAGGATTGTCTCCACCACTTACTTGCGATACAGCATCAACTATGCATCCCCCTCCTTGGGTTGTTAAAACATACATTCCTTGAGATATTTTTCTTGTTATATTCATATTTTTCATAACATCAACTCTCCTTTTTTCTAATTTAATTACTCCATTAAGAAGTTAATTATTGTATCCATAACATCTTTGTCTTCTTCAGTAATTTTTTTATAGTCAATGTTTTTATAAATTGGATTTGCTTTATCTTCTAGTTCTTTTCCTTTATACTTTTTGTTTAAATCTGTAAGTTCTCCAAAAACATTATTTAAATACTTCTCTGATTCTTTTGTTTGATATACATTATGAAATCTATCTTTATATAATATCATTTTTATATTATTTTTTTGTTCTAGGTCTTCTTTATTATATACCAAACTATTTTCTACAGAAACTGTATTATCACATTCTCCGTGCAATAATAGAACTGGTACTTGTGTGTTTTTTAAAATATCTATTGTGTTTTTTATTCCTCTTCTACCAAATGTGAAAAAGTTTACCAATACTAAAAATGGTTTTAGGAAGCTTAAATTGATTTTTGTTGCATTTTTTATTAAATCACAGATAAGCTTAGGGCTATTATTAAATCCAGAAATTGCTACTACTGATTTTATATCGTGATTAAACTGCAATACTTGGCATACAGTATATGCGCCCCACGAATGGCCTACTAAAGAAACAGGATATTTATTTAAATCTTTATTTTCTTTTACAAATTTTAAGGCATAATTCAAGTCAATTACTGATTGGAATAAGCCTTTCAAATTTTTCCCGTCTGAAGAGCAAGTCCCTGTGTTATCATACCCAATAACAATAAATCCAGCTTTTGCAAGTGTATTTATTTCTGTTGTATAACTTAAATGTCCCCCACCCATTCCATGAACAAATATTATTAAACCTTTATACTCCTTTACTTCCTTGTTTGTATATATATTTCCTCTTAGTATTTGCCCTTTATTAGATTTAAATTCAATAGGTTTTGCACTAAGCCCATCAAAATCTTCTACTGTAAAATATCTTAAGTTAGGATTACCTTCACATCTTTTTCCAAATATTAAATTTAAAATTAGTTTTGCTATTCCTAATAATATTAAACATACAATAATAATTATATATAAAATCCACATATTCTTCTCCTATACTTATTTTAAAACACTTATCCGTGTTATTTGTATTTTATCCCTGCTATTCAAATTGTTATACTAATTTCTATATTCACTATCTTATATTCTTACCTATCAATCTACTATATCTACAATATCAAGAATTCCGCATAGAGCTAAAACTTCATTTATTTTATATCATTTTTTAAGTAAAAAGTAAATTGAAATTACAAAAGTTTGTAACCTTTTAAGTTTTTTCTTTTTATTGTGTAGTGAAAAAAAGAGCAAAAGAAATTAGATTCAATCTAATTTCTTTACTCTTTCTTTTCCTTCCATCATTATATTATTGTATTTTCTTTTTATTTTCATCACTCAATTTGTAAAATCAGTAAACATATATAATATTTCTTTGTTTAATGTTTCTACTTTGCACTTTGTATTAGGAAAATATATTTACTTGCGTGTCTTAATTCATCTGTCATTATAGACATGAGTAAAGTATAACTATCTCCACTTGGCATTTGTGCCATAATTTTTCTATACTTTTTAACAGCCTCCAATTCTCCAAATAGTGCTTTTTCTAGATTCGCTTTATATTCCATATTGCTATTTGATTTTATGTTCAATGTATCTGTTGGTAACATTTGTCCAGTAAACTCATAATACAACTCTCTTAAAATCTGATTATGCTTTCTCTCATCATCTCTAATATTTCTTATTATCTCTTTTTCTTTCTCTGTTGGTGCTTGTTTTATTACATTATCATAAAACATTTCATCTTCTTTTTCATCTCCTACTGACTGTCTAATTAGTCCTATAGCTTGGTTTAGTGTAATAATTTCTCCGCTATCCATGAATTGTAACTCACTATTCCTATAATTTAATTCATTAACTCCATAATAATTGTTATACATATTATGATAATCTGAATACATTCTTCCCCTCCTTTTAATCATAAATATAAGTTCACCTATTGTACTTAATTTAACTCTGCTTAGGTGGAACCATTTATAAATATTGTATTAAATTTTACTATATTTGGTGAACTTTATTAGTTTTACATATTGCTTACCATATCAGCAACAACTTTAACTTTTACACCCAAATTTTAATGTTTTTCTTTCCCAAATCTGCCTTTCTCCTCAAAAGTTATAATCTCCGAAACCACATCAAAATCAAGTATTACATATTCTCTTTTAGTTGTAGCACCGCTACACATTCCACATGGCTCGTAAACGGAAACATATCTACTGGTTGTACTTCTTTTATTTCATATTCTTCGTTTAGCTTCCTTAGGTCTCTTGAAAGTGTTGCTGGATTGCAACTTATATAGACAATTTTTTTAGGGCTTATTTTTAGTAAAGTTTCTATTGCTACATTATCACATCCTTTTCTTGGTGGGTCTATAAATACTACGTCTGGTTGTATCTTTTCTTCTTGTATAAGTTTTGGCAATTCATCCTCTACATTTCCAACTATAAATTTAGCATTTTCTATATTGTTTATTTTTGCATTTTCTTTAGCATCTTTTATTGCTTCTGGTACAGTTTCTATGCCATATAAATATTTTGCATGTTTTGATGCACATATTCCTATTGTTCCAATTCCACAATAAAGGTCGAATATTGTTTCTTTTCCTGTTAACTGTGCACCTTCAATTGCTATAGTGTATAATTTTTCTGTTTGTATTGGATTTACTTGATAAAATGACATTGGAGATATTTTAAATGTAGCTCCCAATAAGTCATCTGTTATATATCCATCTCCAAAAAGTATTTTATTTTCTTGTCCTAATATTACATTTGTATTTTTAGGATTTATGTTTTTTACTATTGTTTTTATTTCCGGATACTTTTCTACTATAAATTTTATTAATTCTGATTCTTTAGTTATTTGCTCCTTGTTTGTAACCAAAACTAACATTATTTCTTTGGCTTTTATACCTATCCTTAAATATATATGCCTTATTTCTCCTGTTTGTTTTTCTTCATCATATACAGGTATATTATTTTCTACTATAAAATTAAAAACATCATTTGCTATTGCTTGAGTCAATTTATCTTGAATAAGACAATCTTGTGTACTTATTATCCTATGCGAACGCTTTGCGAAAACTCCCATAGCAGGTTTATTATCTATTATTCCTACTGGATATTGTAATTTATTTCTATAATTATATGGATTTTCCATTCCTATACAATCTTTTACTTTTATGTTTTGTAATCCTGATTTTTTTAAATTGTTTTCCACTATTGATTTTTTTAATTTTAATGTTTCTTGATATTTCATATGTCTTAAATTACATCCACCACATTTATTAAATGTTAAACAGTCAGATTTATTTCTATTTTCTGAGCTTTCTAATATTTCTATTATTTTTCCATATGCTTGGTTTTTTAACACTTTTACAATTCTTATTTTTACTTTTTCACCTTTTATAGCATTATCAATAAAAACTGTAAGTCCTTCTATTTTAGCAATTCCTTCTCCTTGATATCCATTATCTACAACATCGACAACATATTCTTCATTTTTCTTTAACATTAAAAATCACCTTTTAAATTATATTTTAAAACTTCCCTTTTTTCAAGTTTTATGTATATTTTCTTGAATTTATTAAATAATATTATAAAAAAGGAGATAACGTATTATGAAAGTTTTGAATTATATTGTACTTACTTTACTAATCATAGGCGCACTTAACTGGCTTTTAATTGGTCTTTTTGAATTTAACCTAGTAAGTTTTATATTTGGAGAATTATCATTTTTGTCCAGACTTATTTATGTTCTAGTTGGAATTTGTGGTGTTTGGGCAATAGCTTTCTATAGTAAAATAACTGATTAAATGCATAAAAAAGAAATCACTTTTTTCGTGATTTCTTTTTTTGGTGCCAACGACGTAGACATTTACAACTCGTTAGCTCTCTTGACGAATGACTAAATAGTCATTCAAGTTATAAATATATTACCAAATTATTTTATAAAAATCAAGTATTTAATAAGAAAATATAGAGTGATATTTTATAAACCACTCTATAACTGAATTATAGTTTTAATTTTTTGCAAATAGGACATCTGCCGCTGCCTTTTCTTTCGTTATAAACATGTCTTTGATATTCATGACCATTTTTGCATTTCCACCAAACTTTTTTACTATAACTTTTACTAATTGATTTAGGCGTAATTCCTAATTTATTATTCTTTTCATAATTCCATTTTTCCAATAATTCAGGATTCGTCGTTGCTAAATCATTAAAACCAACTAATATCTTGTTTCCAGAACAATACGGACACCCTGTACCACGTCTTCGAGCTGGAATAGTAGCTTCATAGCTATGATTGTTACTACAAATCCACCAGATTTTTTTATGAGTTCCTTTAGTTACTTCATCAGGTTTAATGGTATTCTTACTATAATCCCATTCTTTCAATAATTCTGGATTTGTTGATGCTATATCATTAAATCCTTTAAGAACTTTATTTCCAGAACAATATGGGCAACAAGTTCCTTTTGATTTTGTTCTATTAACAATTGAAGATTTATATTCATGACCTTTTTCGCATTTCCACCAGACTTTTTTATCTGTATTTTTCTTTACATTCTGTGGTTTAATTCCTAATTGGTCGTTTTTTTCGTAATCCCATTCTTTTAATAATTCTGGAAATAATGTAGCAATATCATTCTCTCCACTTATAGCATATCTTCCAGAGCAGTACGGACAATTAGAACCTCTAGCTCTATTGTTTAATGTTGTTGTCCATTCATGACCATTCTTACATTTCCAATGAATCATTTTAGTTGAATTGAGAACAACATTTTCTGGTTTGATTCCTAACTTATCATTTTTTTCATAGTCCCATTCTTCTAATAATTCAGGATTAGTTGTTGCCAAATCATTAAATCCTATGATAATCTTCTTATTGGCACAATATGGACATTTGGTTTGTTGATTTACTTTGTTTGAAACAATAGCTTGATAGTTATGACCTTTTTCACATTTCCACCAAAATTTGACTTTACCACCTAAAATAATTTCATCTGGTTTTATATCAAGCTTATCATTTTTTCATAGTTCCATTCTTTTAATAATTCTGGGTGTTTGGTTGCAAAATCATTATAGCCTTTTAATAATTGCTGATTAGCACAAATAGGGCAATTAACATTTCTATTTGTTTTTTGTGCTACTGATATTTGATATTCATGACCTTTTTTACATTTCCACCAGACTTTCTTACTACTACCTGAAGTCAAATCAGCTGGATTATATAAAATGTTTTTTTCTTGATTCCATTCTTTCATTAATTCTTTATTATCAATTAATCTATCTGACATATATAACATCACCTTTAATACTACAAAAACGTAATTAATTGCTCTTATTATATAACAAAAGACTGATAATATCAACATATTATCAGTCCTAGAAATTGTAATTT
>CAMEUC010000037.1 GCA_945937855.1 uncultured Clostridium sp.
GGCACATATGATTATTTTAACTAAAGATAACTTAGAAAGTAATGAACAGATTACAAATATTATAGAAGAAGAAAAACAATTGATTATGTCTACAATAGAATCTCAAAAAGCTTTAAAAAGTATATTATTAGATTATATGCAAAAGTTAGCAGATTCTACTGATAATGTGAGCATTAACCACTCAGATACCATACTAAATATTTTACAAGACTCTAAAGAAACTCTAAATCTTTTTCAGATCAACAAAGATTTATTAAATAATTTATTAAAATTACTTGATAATGTTGCTTTAGAGTTTCGTAATAAAGAAAGAAACATAGATTTTGAAACTATAAATCATTTTAATAAAGATTTTTTTGACGCAAATAAAACTATATCTAGAAATACAATGCTAATAGAAATTTTTTTACAATCCACTCTGCAATTTTCTAAATTTAAATTTGACAACACGGATGATAATTCTATTAACAATACTGCTTTCCCTGATGAAGCTAAAGAAGATAAAATTATAGAAACTCCTGTAAATAAAAATTTAGTGCAACCTGTTGGGGATACAGATATTATCGAAAATACTTTGATTATATCTGAAACAAAAGGGAAAGTATTTTTACCATATACAATTTCTTCTCTTGATGATACATTAAAAAATAACTCTGATAAATATTCAAGTATTGAAGATATTATAAATAAAAAATATACTTTACCATTTGGTTTATTTAAAAATCCTGCTATTGCAAGATTTAGAGAAGGGTTTAATCTAATGAGAAAGAAAGAAAAAAAATCTATTAGAAATGCTTTCGATTTAGGTATGGAATTACTTTTCAATTATAATTTGCATCCTGCAATTATCACTGCTTGTAAAAATTTAGATGAATTAGATGCTTATTTAGAATATTTAGAAAATAATGAGACTCATAAATTTGATTATTTTAAGATTATTTTTGACATAGCTCCAGTTTCTTTAGGGAAAAATAAAAGAAGTTAAGACTTACACTTAACTTCTTTTAAATACATTAATCTATTTTCTCAAATTTCCACTTTTGTGCATCTGTTTCATTTGGTGCCCAGCTTTGAATGTTTTGGTAGTTTGCTGGAGTTCCTCCATCCACATCTATGCTAGTACCATATGATGACCTTAAATAATAATATTCATCTTCATTACTTTTAACTATTTTGAATCTTTCATTTACAGCATCAGAGCCATTATAAAGCATTATATTTGCTCCATCGTCACTTGTCGCCCCAGAGATATTTAAATATAGCGAAGTTGCAGCATAAGGAACAATGTTATAGTAATTATTAGCTGCACTTGCCAAAAATGAGAATTGTTGGGCTACAGTATTGTTGTCTTGAAATATCTGAATATTAGTTCCGCTTTCCATAGTTGCATTATTAACATCACATACAAAAGTATAATCGCCTTTTACCCTTGATATTATCTTAATTTTATCTCCCACCATGATATTTGTTCCATCAGAATATTTTAATAGTGTTCCATCTGCATCTCTTACTAAATACCAATCAACCGATGTAGTTGTAGTATAATTTTTTACTGCATAGCTTGAATCTCCATTTACTGTAGGTGTATTATTTCCATTCTTAAATGTAACATTTGATGCATAATACAATTTTCCACTTGATGAATATGAAAAATCTGCATTATCAGTGCTGACTGTACTATTGCAAATATATGTTGGACCAGTATTAAAAGAACGAATTGCCCCAGCACTTCCAGATATAATATTACTATTAGCAATACTTATTACAGTTTTTGGACCCCAATTTACAACAGCATGAGTAGATTCTGAGCTAATTGTACAATTTTCTATATGCATTGTTTGCTCTGTATTTCCAGTTGCATATATAGCAAATACTTTATCTACAGTAAATTTACTATTACTTAAATTTACTGTTCCTCCATCAGAACAAATAAGTCCTCCAGCAGTAGAGCTTGATTCTTCACGTTGATAGTTTCCAGAGTCTATTGTCAATTTTCCTACGTTCCTAATAAAGCGATAATCTACTTTTAAAAGTCCTGTTCCTATTTTATCAGATACTTTTAACGTTCCATTATTATAAATATAGCAAATATCACTTCCTGCAATATAATTAATTGTTTTTCCATTTATATCTATATTAGCAATTTTTTCGCTATCCACACTCATACCCTGAGTTGGATTTTCATTATCTATCATTAAATAATTGTTTATACTTGTATCTGAGCTTTCTACTGCTTCTTTTAAACTATTAAATACTTGGCAAGTTGTTTCTCCTATTATATTGCTAAATCCTACTTTATTGTTGATAAATGTTGGAACAGCTCCATTGTTACATCTTACTACTACTCCAGAATCTACTGTTACATTTGAAAAAGTTCCTTCTGTAGTTTCTTTTGATAACAATTGTGTCGTTGTCTCTCCATTATATGCAAGTGTTACTTTAGTTACTTCCTCAGCTGGCACAAAAACAAATTTAATAAAAGAATTTAAAATAGTATTTGTTATTGTGGTCAATCCTTCTTTATATTTAAAAGTTATGTTAAATGTAATGTCCTCTCCTTTTAGTAACTTATCCCCACATGTAATGTTTTCTAAACTAAATATCACATCTGAATTATCATAAAACTGTGGGTCAGATTCATATGTAGTTTCTTTAAAGTAATAATCAATTGATGTACTGTTATGTACTGTAATAGAATATGTTATTGATGAATCAGCATAATATCCTAATTGAATCTTACTTCCTAATAGTGTCTGATAAAGTGACTGAATTTTAAAATTATCTGGTACTGCATTTACATCACTTACATATACCATATCTGTAATAAATACACCATCTTGGGCTTGAGCTAATAATATTCCAGATATTTCACCTTTTATTGAATTAATTGCTGCGTATCCAATACTCATAAAACATGTTGCTATACATATTAAAAAGAGAAATATCCACGAACTAGATTTATGTTTTTTCTTCTTAATGTTGTTCATAGGCTTCCTCCTCTTATTTTTCATTATTTACTTTTAGTTCAAATACATATAATATATTTGTTTTGCTTGGTATCATAAAATACGTCTTTCTTTTTTCTTTGACTTCAAACATTAATATTGGTTCTTGTATTGTGTCTCTTATTTCCAGCATATCACTAAATGTATCTAAGAACAACACTTGATATTTATCTAAATCTAAAAGGTTATTAACTTTTTGTATATATGAACCATAATTACTTACTATTTTGTTTAGTTCCAATTTGTATATATCTTCTGATGTTCTACTTTTTACTATATATTGGATTAATTTTATAACTAATATAATTTCTACTAATACCATAAATCCAATTAATACTTTTAACCAGCAAAATTTCTTTACTTCACAAGTTATTAATTCATCTTCACAACCTACTAAATTTGAAGTTAGGTTTATTGCTACAGTTTTAGTTGTTAAAGGTATTTCTAAAGAAACTATATATTCGTCATTTTCATCTCTTGTAAAGTTGTCTGCCTTACCATTTAATTTTATAAGCATATTTATAGTCAAAGTACTTTCTGCATTATCCAAGTCATAGACTGATACAAATTTTTTAATGATGTCATTATACTTATTGTAGTCTATTTTTATTTGTTCACTTATTTTTGCATTAGAGTTGCTATCATGTGAAAAACTTTTTTCTGCAACTAATTCTTCTTTAAAATTATAAATTGATTTATCTGTACTTTTTTCTGCAACATTTACTTCTGCTTCAATTCTATATTTATAATCATATTCAATATCTTTTTCAAAGATTGCTAATTCATAATCAAAATTAGCAGTAATATAATCGATTAAACTTGCTATGTATTGATTATCTTTTTCAGCATAATCGCTGTCATAAAATTCATTTTCTTTTAGATATACTTTATAGTCAACATTACTATTTTCTTTATAGCATACTGTTGCTGTTTCGTTTTTCTTCACGCATACTATTATAAGAATTATTATAGCAATAGCCAAAATTATGCCTTTAGTAACTTGCCTACGAATATGTCTTTTTCTTTTTATTTGATATCCGGCACTTCTATCTGTATATCTTTTTTTCATAGCTAACTCCTTTCTCTTATGTTTTTGTGAATATATCTCTTAGCCACAGAGTTGGATATCCTATATATATTATCCTAAACTTAGATATTCCAAGGATTTCATTATTTGTTATATATCCTTCATCTGCTTGCCCATTTGCATCTCCTTTTGTGTAGTATCTATATTCTCCATCTACTTGTTTTATATCTATTACTCTATGAACTATACTCATATTATTTTTTTCAAAAATAATTACTTGTCCTGTAGAAATTATTTGGTTATCATAACTTTCAAATACAACTGCATCTCCTTTGTTTATTGTTCCTGTCATACTTCCAGAACCTATTACCAATATTCCATATTTGAATTTACAAGAAATTAACATTATTAAAAGCGTCATAATTGTAATTAATATTACTGTAGATATAATCGTTTTTTTCTTGTCCTTACTTGCAACTACAAAATTATCTTTTGAATAACATTTTTCTAATATTAAATATATAATATATGGATATAGTATTCTTAGGAAACATCTAAAAAAGATGTATACGTCTGGAATTATCGGTATTATATATGCATATAGCACTGTAATTAATCTAAATACTATTACAGGTTTACATCCAAATCTGATGGAAATATAGTTGTATAAAAGATTACATGCTATTGATGCAAACAAAGTAAAACTTATAATATTTATAAATCCATCAAATGTTGTTATTTGATATATGTTTGCATAAATTATTAAGTCTATCAGTATCATTGCTATTATCGTTAATATTTTTGATATGATACTTTTTTCTGCTAAAAATATGCTTCTTATTACTTCTGATGCTATAATTATTGTTGCAATTGGTATTATATAATTTAAAATTGACCAAATACTAAATTTAACCGTTGCTTCATAATATCCAAAATATAATCCCATTAGGTAAAATATCATCAAATATACTGCACCTAATAATGCCATTAGTAAAGTTGCTTGTTTATGGTACATTGATAAAATGTTTCTCTTTTGTAGTATTTTTCTGGTTATTAGCATATAAAATGTTATTATTACTGCCAATACAATTTTTGTAAATATATTTGGCACAAAGAGAGCAAAGAAAAGTACTATGCATATTATGGTTTCTAATATATAAGATTTTATTTTATCTGTTTTCATAATAACCTTTCTTTACCTACTTTCTATCAAATATTATTAAACTGTTGGTTGAACTGGCTTAGCTGTTAATGTTACTATTATATTAGAAGATACGTCTGCATCTACTGGTGTTTTTAATAATTTAACTGTTACTGTAACTGTTGTTTCTGTTCCAGCAGTAATTGATGATTGAGCTAATGTAGGAGTCACTTCAAAATAAGTGTCATTTGAGTTGGTTGTAACTGCTACACTTAAATCTGCTGTTAAGTCTGCACTTGCATTTGTAACTGTATATGTAGCTGTTGCTGTATCTCCTTTTGCTGTTAATCCTGTAACTTCTATTGTTGCTGTTCTTCCTGTAGAATCAGTTGCTGTATCTATTTTTGCTGTAGTTGTCCCTTTTCCACCTGTTGTTGGAGTTCCTGTGAATTTAACATCAAAGTTAGCATCAGCAGGTGTAGCAGTTGCACTACCGCTAATAGTTAATGTAATGTTTGATATAGCAGCATAACCAATACCTATTAGTAAAACTGCTATTACTAATGCTACGATAATAAAAGTTTTTTTGTTTTTCATAATTTTCACCCCCTCTTATGTGTTTTAAATTAATATTTTAAATTATTAATATCTTTTCAAAATTTGAATTGATATCATAATTTTAAAAACTAGATAATTATTTATTTCCTTTTTTTACCAAGGCAAATGTATAAGGAGATTATGTGTTGTGTTTATGTTAGTTTCCCACAATACATAATCTCCTTCAATATTTTATCTATATTTGTTGTTATTATTTTTTCTTGATATCTACTAAATTGTGTGTAAGCTCCAGTGTATTTTTTTCATTTTTACTCCTTGGTTTTTTCAGATTATTTTTCAAATGTATATTCAAATTATAACATATTACGACTTTTTTTGTCTACTTTTTTTTCAAATTTTTTCATTTATTTTGTTTTTTCGACTTATATCTATATAAGCAACTTTAATTTGCTACTAAAAGCAAATAAAAAAATGTGTTTAAATAAACACATTTTTTATTTGTTAATATTTATCCCCATTAAAGTGATATTTGCCAAGTTGTAGTATCATTGTTATATTGTTAGGTACAACAACATGAAGCTTTAAATAGGTATTAGTTATTTATTTAAAATTCAGCATTGCCAGCAGTTCTAGGGAATGGTATAACATCTCTTATGTTAGACATTCCTGTTAAATACATTACCATTCTTTCAAATCCTAATCCATAACCAGAATGTACTACTGTACCGTATTTTCTAGTATCTAAATACCATTTATAACTTTCTTCTTTCATTCCTTGTTCGTGAATTTTGTTTAGTAGAACATCATATCTTTCTTCACGTTGGCTACCACCAATAATTTCTCCTACTCCTGGTACTAGTAAATCCATTGCAGCAACTGTTTTTTCATCTTTATTTAATTTCATATAGAAAGCTTTTACTCCTGCAGGATAATCTATAACAAATACAGGTTTTTTATATACCTGTTCTGTTAAGAATCTTTCATGTTCTGTTTGTAATCCAAGTTCCCATTCTACTGGATATTTGAACTTATCTTTATGTGGTGTTAATATTTCAATTGCTTTTGTGTAAGTAATTCTTTCAAATTTATTATTAACTACATTTTCTAACCTTTCTATTAATCCTGGTTCTATAAATTTATTAAAGAATTCCATTTCTTCTGGTGCTTGCTCCATAACATATTTTATAATGTATTTTATCATTGCTTCTGCCATATCCATATTATCATTTATATCTGCAAAAGCCATTTCTGGTTCAATCATCCAAAACTCTGCCGCATGTCTTGGAGTATTTGAATTTTCTGCTCTAAAAGTTGGTCCAAATGTATAGACATTCCCAAATGCAGTAGCAAAAGTCTCACCATTTAGTTGTCCACTAACAGTTAGGTTTACTGGTTTTCCAAAAAAATCTTGTGAATAATCTATTTTTCCTTTCTCATCTGTTGGAATATTATCCATGTCTAAAGTTGTAACTCTGAACATTTCTCCTGCGCCTTCACAATCGCTACCTGTAATTAATGGTGTGTGAACATATACAAATCCTTGTTCTTGGAAAAATTTATGAATTGCATATGCTACTAGTGACCTTACTCTAAAAACTGCCATAAATGTATTTGTTCTTGGTCTTAGATGTGCAACTGTTCTTAAATATTCAAATGAGTGTTTTTTTGCCTGTATAGGATAATCCTCATCAGATTTTCCTAAAATTTCTATATGATTTGCTTGAACTTCGAAAGGTTGTTTTCCATTAGGTGTTTCAACTAACACTCCTTTTACCATTATGCTCGAACTAATATTTAGTCTAGCTACATCTGTAAAATTTTTAATTTTTTCATCTTCTACAATTACCTGAACTGGTTTAAAAAAACTTCCATCGTTTAATTCAATAAATGCTAATTTTTTTGAATCTCTTATTTGTCTTATCCATCCTGCAATTGTAACTTCCTTTCCTAGATATTCTTCTGTTCTTTTAAAGATATCTCTTATTTTAATTCTTTCCATAAATAAACCTCCTATCTTTTTGGTTGCATGAGGTACAAAAAAAGTCCTCTGCAACAAATGCAGGGACGAATATAATCCGCGGTACCACCCTAACTTAAGAGTCAAACTGGCTCTTCTCTCATAAAGTATGCTTCCAATGTGTTTCGCTTTGTATTGTTTTCTAAAAGGGCTTCCAGCCTCTGACCCTTACTCTCTATTAGTAACCTCATACAGCTTTGCATTGTACTAACGCATAAAATTTTATTTTTATTATTTTACATTATTATGAACCGTTTTGTCAAGTACTATTCTATACTTTTTAAGCTTTCAATCATATCAATTTTCTTTAACGCAAAATAAGTAGCTATATTTACTATTATAGTAAATATTATTGTAATAATTGTCGCATACACATAGCTTTGTGGTGCAATATATTTGCTAAATCTTAACATATTAATCTCACAGGTTTCTATTATATAAAAGTTTAAGAAATATCCAAAAAATAATCCTAAAATTATTCCTATTATTGTTAATATAATAGTTTCATTTACTACATAGTTATATACCTCTTTATCATAAAACCCTAATACTTTTATAGTAGCCAATTCTCTTTTTCGTTCACTTATATTTACATTAGATAAATTATAAAGAACTACAATTGCCAATAATCCAGATGCAATAATTAAAACAACAACAACATAATTTAATAAATTCATCATATCATTTACCTGGTTTATTGTCGTTTTCATGTTAGTAACTCCCGAAGCAGCTACATTGTCCATAATTTCTTTTGTTAATTCGTCTTGTTTTTCTGTTTCTACATCAACATTTCTTGTTAGTATTATATTAGTTTTATATTCTTCTTGATATATATTTTCATATGTCTGCTTCGACATAAAAATGTAATGTGAAACATAATTTTCTACAATATTTGATATTTTTAATTCAAATTGTTTATTGTCATTATCTTTTATTGTTATAGTATCCCCTGCTTTAACTCCAAGTAATTGTGCCGCTTTATCCGTTAAGCAAATTTCATTTTCTGTAAGTTTTACTTTTTCTTTGTTATTTAAATCTTTTATATTTATAATTCCATCTAAACTATTTTCATCATCCGGTATAATTATTTGCACCTCTTCTGAATCATTTTCATGTACTGCAATTCCAGATGTTATATAAACTTTTGCTATTTTTTCTATCTCCTCTTTTTGTTCCAGATTTTTTAGTAAATTACCTTTTTCTTCTTCTGATGCACTATCTTTTAATTTTATTTGAAAATCATACATAAATATGTTTTCAAATTGTTTTGGAATAATTATTGAGACAGAATCTTTTATTCCAAATCCTGTTACTAATAATGCTGTACAACCTAATATTCCTATTATAGTCATATAAAATCTTTTTTTATATCTAAATAAATTTCTTACTGTTACTTTTTTACTAAAATTCAATCTGTTCCAAATAAAAGGTATTTTTTCAAGTAATACTCTATGTCCAGATTTTGGTGCTTTAGGTCTCATTAATATAGCTGGCATTTCTTTTAATTCTTTTAAAACTGTATAAATTGTAGCTCCTATAATACAAATACAAATTAATATTAATGCTATTACGCCATATTTCATATTAAAACTTATCACTATACTG
>CAMEUC010000038.1 GCA_945937855.1 uncultured Clostridium sp.
GCCTTGGAGAGTTTGATCTTTTAAAAAAATCATACAAAAGGTAGGCTGAGAAGTAAATTACATATTTTTCAAATTCTCTATTCTTTCGTCTATTGCTTTTATCATTTCGTTAAATTTTGATTGTTTTTGTTTTTCTTCTTCTACTTTACTTGCTGGAGCTTTTGCAACAAAGCCTGGATTACCTAGCATTTTGTCTGTTTTTTCTTTTTCTACTAGTATTTTCTCTTTTTCTTTTTCTAGTCTTAATGTTTCTTCCTCTATGTTTACTAGATCTGTAAATGGTATGAATATTTCCATTTCTGATGTTACTACATTTACTGCATTTTGTGGTATGTTTTCTTTATTTTCTTTAACGATTATTTCTTCACCAAATCCTAGTTTTTTTATAAAGTCTTCTGATGCTTTTATTACTTCCTCATATTTTTTTGTTATGAATATTAGTTTTGATTTTTTTGATGGGTGTACATTCATTTTTGTTCTAACATTTCTTATCCCTGTAATTGCTTCTTTTATTTGTTCTATTTTCTCTTCTTCTGCTTTAAAATCATATTTTTCATCAAAGCTTGGATATTCAGCAATCATTATGCTTTCATTATTGTTATATAGCTCTTTATAAATTTTTTCTGTTACAAATGGCATAAATGGATGTAGCAATTTTAATGAGTCACATAGTACTTTATTTAATACATATTGTGCTGTTTTTCTGCTTTGTGCTGAAGTTTCTTCTTTGTTGTATAATCTTGTTTTTACGATTTCTATATACCAGTCACAAAATTCATTCCATATAAATCCTTGTATTTTATCTAGTGCAACTCCTAAGTCGTAGTTGTCTATATTTTGAGTTACCTCTTTTGCTAATGTATTTAGTTTTGATAATATCCATAAATCTTCTACTTGTGCGTTTTCTGGAGTTCCATTTTCGCTAATCATTATTTGATTTGGGTCATAATCTTCTAAATTCATTAATACGAATTTTGCTGCATTCCAAATTTTGTTTGCAAAATTTCCTGCTGCTTCTAGTTTTTCTGGCATAAATCTCATATCGTTTCCTGCTGTTGTTCCAGATACTAAAGAAAATCTTAGGGCATCTGCTCCATATTTTTCTATAATTTCTAATGGGTCAATTCCATTTCCTAAACTTTTAGACATTTTTCTTCCTTGGCTGTCTCTTATTATTCCATGTATAAATACATCTTTAAATGGTACTTCTCCTGTTTGCTCTAGGCTAGAGAACATCATTCTTACAACCCAGAAAAATATTATGTCATACCCTGTAACTAGTGTATTAGTTGGGAAAAATGTTTTATAATCTTCTGTTTCATTTGGCCAGCCTAATGTTGAAAATGGCCATAAAGCTGAACTAAACCAAGTATCTAATGTGTCTGGATCTTGAGTTAGTCTGTCGTGTCCACATTTTGAACATTTTTCTGGTTTTTTTACATCTACTGTTATTTCACCACATTTATCACAATAATATGCTGGTATTTGATGTCCCCACCAAATTTGTCTTGATATACACCAGTCTTGAATGTTATCCAACCAGTTAAAATATGTTTTTTCGAATTTTTCTGGTACAAATCTTGTATCCCCATTTTTTACTGCTTTTATTGCTGGCTTTGCAAGTTCCTTCATTGCAACAAACCATTGGTCTGATATTTTGGGTTCAACTGTTGTTTTACATCTATCATGTTTTGCAACATTATGAGTATAATCTTCTACTTTTACTAATGCACCTATTTTCTCTAATTCTTCAACTATTTTCTTTCTTGCTTCATATAAATCCATTCCTGCATAGTCTGGGTGTAAAATCCCCATTTTGAAGTTTTTATCAAATACTTCTATTATTTCTAAGTTATGTTTTAAACCTGCCTGATAGTCGTTCATGTCATGTGCTGGTGTAATTTTTACACATCCTGTTCCAAATTCTGTTTCTACAAATTCATCTGCTATGATTGGAATTTCTTTGTTCATTATTGGTAATATACAAGTTTTTCCGGACTAAGTCTTTATATCTTTCATCATCTGGATGTACTGCAACTGCTGTATCTCCAAGCATTGTTTCTGGTCTTGTTGTTGCAACTATTAAATACTTATCTTCTGTTCCTGTAATTCTATATCTAATATGCCATAAATGTGTTTTTTCTTCTACATATTCAACTTCTGCATCTGATATTGATGTGTTACAGCATGGGCACCAGTTTATCATTCTTTTTCCTTTATAGATTAGACCTTTATCATATAGTTTTTTAAATACTGTTAAAACTGCTTCTGATAAACCTTCATCCATTGTAAATCTTGCTCTTGACCAGTCTGCTGAGCAGCCTAATCTTTTTTGTTGTTTTACTATGGTTCCACCATATTCCTTTGTCCAATCCCATGCTCTCTCTAAAAATTTTTCTCTTCCTAAATCAGCTTTATTTATTCCTTCTTCTTTTAATTTTTCTACTATTTTTACTTCTGTAGAAATTGCAGAGTGGTCTGTTCCTGGAACCCATAACGTGTTATATCCTTGCATCCTTTTATATCTAATTAGAATATCTTGCAATGTTCCATCTAGTGCATGCCCCATGTGTAGTTTTCCTGTAACATTTGGTGGTGGCATCATTATACAGTAACTTTCTTTTTCTTTATTCATACTTGGCTTAAAGTAGTCTTTTTCCTCCCAATTCTTATAGATTTCCTCTTCAAATTCATTTGGTGCATATGCTCCTTCTAGGCTATGTTTGCATTTTTTACACATAAAAATTCCTCCTTTAATTTCTCCTTGCATTCCGCCGCATCTCGTCGGGGTTATATATTTTAATTCGCTCATTTCTTCCCACCGGCGCTGTAACAAGGCTTACGCCTTTAACAGCCCACGGCGGTCCCCACGAGGAAATTCGCTTTTAAAATATATAAGCCCCTGCGTGCGGCTATTTTTATTCTAAGAATTTTATAGGTTCTACCTTTGGATTAAAAAAACCTCATCCTTGTATAAGGACGAGGTTTTTTCGTGGTACCACCTTAATTTATATATGATTTTTATTTATATACATCTCTAATATCTTTAACGCAGATTTACGAATAATCCTACTTTTATTTCAAATTATCAACTCCAAAGCTACCTTCAATTTATCTTACTTTAAGAAGCTTTCAGCCAATGGCTTCTTTTCTCTAAAAAAGCAGTTTTAAATTTACTCCTCTTTTTCACAGTTTTTGGTTTAATTATAATACCATGTTTTTTGTTTTTTGTCAAATTTTATTTTTGTCAATGCTTTTTACCAATTTTTATGCAAACAAGTTTCATCCCTATGACCTATTTTATATAAAGCATCGGGCGAAAGCCTATGAATGAGTTGATTGTAGTCGTCCTATTCGGGATACGGCAAGCTGATGGACGGATGTCACCTCCTTGGTTGTAGCCACCTCCACGTAAAACACTTTGGCTTCCATTCACTTCCATAGTCCATTCAAAAATATTTCCCGCTAAATCATATATGTTTTTTGCTTTATTTGTCTCACTTGCTCCTGTTTTTAATAACCAACTACTATTTTCGGGTTTTGTTGTTTCAGCACTAATCCATGTTGCGCCATTATCTGTACTATATTCTCCACTAAATATAAATTCATTATAAGGATAATTTCCCCAAGTTGTACTATCTGTTACATTATGAGTACTATCTTTTACAAAGTCTAACATTGCATCCCATTGTATACCATAACACAAAGAACTAGTTACCCCTATATTTTGTCCATCATACATATTCTTGCTTAAATATAAGGCTCCTTTCCCTTGATTTTGATTGCTCCCATCAAATACGTCTTCTGTATATTCATTCCTGGTTGCTCCCCAGCTTACAAAGTTATATGGATATGCATTTCTTTTTACTACCATCTTAGTTGTTCCATTTGCTATATTTTTTCTTGCTATTGTACTTCCTGCTTCATATCTTCCTATATAAAATCCTCCATTATTGTACACACTTTCTAGCATAGCATTGTATTCTCCCACTTCCCATTCATTACCCGTGTATGGTTCTATATAGGTAGTACTATTAGTAAGGGATGTATATCTTTCATTATCTTGCCATTCACTTCTATAAAACGCTGCTATATTTGTTTTACTATCATTTGAAGTTACTTCTACAGGAACCCACACAAATTCATTTCCATCTGTATCTTGTATAACCATGCCATCTTCTATTGTTTGTTCAAATACATTTTTTGATACTCTAAATCCTTTTGGAGCTGTCGCAGTGTAGCTTCCGCTTACAAAATATGCATTTTCGTCTAAAATACTATCGCTCCATACTTCTATTTGTTCTCCTGTTGTTATTGATTTAAAATATCCTCCAGTTACATTTGTTTCTCCTATTATTGATCCTGTGTTATAACAGTTTTTTATTATTCCCTCGTTTTTTCCTGCTATAGCACCCACATAGGTTTTTGCTTTTATATAACTTTTCTCAATACTTAAATTTTTTACTGTTCCCGTTAAAATTCCAAATAATCCCTGATTATTTAATTCCTCATCATTTATATATAATCCTTTAATGTCATGCCCTAATCCATCTAGTGTTCCCGTAAATTCATATTTTGTACCATTACTATCACTTAATGGCAATGGCTCCCATTGCGTCCCTGTCCAGGTTCCTGCTGTTTCATCATAGTATCCACCCAAATCTAAATCATTCATTAAAGTATAGTATCCATTAGTTGTAAATGTATATATTTTTCCGTTTACTTCTATTTTTTCTCCTGAGCCTATTTTTTTTAATTGTTCTACTGTATATATTGGTATCACATCTGAATTTGCAAAATAGCTATTATATATGTCATTTGCTTCTCCTATATTGTTGTATTTTCTTGCTATTTCCTCCGTAGTTTCTGCAGAGGTTTGGGCTTTATTTGATATTCTTATATACATACTCATTAAGAATGCTATTAAAAATAACATTGTTACTAGTACTATTAATGTGATTGCGCCTTTTTGTGATTTTGGGTTTATGTTCATTGGTTTTCCTCCCCCAGATTTTTATTTTATTTAATACATCCGCCAAATCTCGTCGGAGTTTGATTTTTCTTTTTTCAGCTCCTCTAAGTAATCCCTACTTTGGATTCTCCTAAAAAAAGAAAAATGAAACTCCTGCGTTTGGCTACTTCTATACATAATTTTTTAAACACAAAATTTTGCTAGTTGTTTTGATTTTTTAACCATTTGATTCGTTCTTCATGTAATTTTTCTCCAAATTCTTTTCCTGGCTTTATATTGTATTTTTTCTTTATATATTCTCCGTCTATTTCTTGTAACATTTTTTTGCCCAATTTTGCAAAATTATATTCTTCGTTTTCTATATTTTCTTCCCCATGTCTTGCTCGGTCTGAGTATACTATTATTTGTAATCCTTGTAACCCTAGTCTACTTTTTGATACTCGTTCTAAAAAAGATACTTTTTTAGAAACAGTCATTTGATTAAATATTCCACCTTTCATGTGTTCTTTTATTGCTGTAACTCCACACTTTTTCCATTCTTCTGGTATACCCAGAGTTTTCGCTAATCTTTTTAATGGTTCAATCCCTCTTTCTTCGTGCCCATAGTGATGTGGGTACATTTCCTTTGGTGTTTGTCCTTTTCCTAAATCATGTACCAATGCTGAAAATCTTATTTTTTCTTCTGTTGTTATTTTGGCAGAATTGTCCAATGCTATCATTGTATGATTATAGCTATCACCTTCTGGGTGGTATTTTTCGGGTTGAATCGCTCCAATTAAATCATATATTTCTTTAAAATGTATATCTAACACATTTGCTTTTTTTAATATCTCAAAAAATATTGATGGTTTTTTTGTTCTTAAGGCTTTTTTTAATTCTTCAAATACTCTCTCTTTTGATAAAGTTAATAATTCATCTTTCAAAGAATACATCATTTCTAATGTACTTTCTTCCACTTCAAATTCTAATTCTGCTGCAAATCTCGCTACTCTATATACTCTAAGAGGGTCTTCTTTAAAACTTTCACTTATTGCTTTTATCCTTTTTTCTTTTAAATCTTTTTCTCCATTAAATGGGTCAATTATTTCTCCTGTCAATACATCTTGTGCTATAGCATTTATTGTGATATCTCGTCTTCTCAAGTCTTGCTCGATCGTTATATTATTAATATTTATTTTAAAATTCTTGTGTCCTAAGCCAGTTTTTTTTTCTGTTCTTGCCATTGCAAATTCTTTATTTTCTAATATAAAAACAGAAAATGCCTTGCCTTGTGTTTTAGCATTCGGAAATAGTTTTATAAATTCTTCTTCACTTATTCCTGTTATGCAGTAATCTTCATCTTTATTTTCTTTTCCTAATATTTTATCTCTTACTGCTCCTCCTACTAAATATAATCTACCATCGTATTGATTAATTTTTTTAGCAATTTCTATTATTGTCATTATTCCTCCTGTATCAAAAAAGCTGTTTTACTAACTTTTCTTTTTTGCCGATTTGAGTTTCCATCTAAAAGGAGGAAATCACAAATGGCAATAGCAATTATAGTTTGCTTTAGTCTAGTAAATCTAACTTTCCTAGACTAGAAACTTCAAAAGCGGGTTCTGGAACCCGCTCCTTATATCAATTTATTCTTCACTGTTTATATCTTTTATTAATTCTAATTGCGATATTAATAGTGATTCCATTTTTGCTTTATAAACATCAAATTGTCTTTTTATGTCATCTAATTCTTTTTGTTTCATAGTAACTTGCAAGTTCAATTCATCTACTGATTGTTTTGCTTTTGCTTCTGCGTCTTTTATTATTTGCTCTGCTTGTTTTTTTGCAACTTCTTGTATTTCATCTGCTGTTTTTTGCGCTATTACTAATGTACTTTGTAAAGTAGATTCTATATTTTTATATTGCCCAACATCATTATTTAATTCTTCTGCATTTGCTTTTAACGCTGCATTCTCTTTGTATAGTTTTTCATATGATACTGTAAGTTCATCTAAAAAGTCATCTACTTCATTTACATTATATCCATTTACCATTTGTTTGGCAAATTTTTTATTTTCTATATCTAGTGGTGTTATCATAATTTTTTCGCTCCTTTTTCTTATATCTTTCCGCCCAATCTCGTCGGGGTTTATATATTTTAATTCGCTCATTTCTTCCCACCGGTGCTGTAACAAGGCTTACGCCTTTAACAGCCCACGGCGGTCCCCACGAGGAAAGTCGCTTTTAAAATATATAAAGCCCCTGCGTTGGGCTAACAAGCATCTAAAAATATTTATGTTTTTTAAAAGGGCAGAGATGAATTCTGCCCATGTTTTTAGTTGTTTCTAAGCCATGATACTGATACTTTATTTTTTAATTCTTCTCTTGCTAAATCACTAGCTATATCGTAATTAACAGGTGCAACTAGAAATATAGCATTTGAAACTTTTTGCATATGTCCATCTAAAGCATTTACTGCTCCAGCTACGAAGTCTATAATTCTTCTTGCAACATCTTTATTTACATACTCTAAATTTATTATTACAGATTTTCTTTCTTTTAAGTATCCACATATTTCTTCTGATTGTTCAAAAGATGTTGGTTGTGTAATAACCATTTTTACTTGTTGAACTTGTGGCATGTTTATCACTTTATTTCTTTTGAAAAATCCTCTTTCTTCAACTTCTTCTTCGTTCTCTGTATCACTTTCATATTCATTCATTTCTTCTTCGTAATCTTCCTGCCCATTAGTTTCTACTCCTAAAAAGTCTAACACTTTATTTACTATTGCAACTGCCATTTTTTAACCTCCTAAAATTTTCCTTGGTAATTTACTGTAATATTAATACAAAACCTTTTAAATTGTCAATAGTTTTTTTGCTTGTCTTTGATTTATCATCTTTCTGTAACATTTTTGTAATATTATTTCAATTCTGGGTTGACAATTATTTCATCATATAATTTTATTGTTTTCATGCTATTTATCTCTTCTGTTGTATATCCTAATTCAACTAAATCCTCTGAACTATAGTTATCTATTATACAATATTTGTCATTTTCCTTTAATATATTCACCAAAATTTTTTGTGAGTCTGCATTTTTCTTTCGCATAACATAGCTTTGTCCATTTTCATATAAAATAGAACTTTTTGGTACCATAAGTCCTGTATAACTCCACCAAATTACATCTAACGATATTTTTCTATAATTTATTAGTTTTTCTACTCCATCTGTTATTTTAAATATTACAAGAATATCATTGTTTTCTTCTTTTATTTTATATACCGTTGCTTTTATCTCTTCTTGATTAGGAAGTCTTAAATTTACAGTTTTTCCTTCTTTTGCTGTATTTAAAACATCCTTATTAAATCCAACTGCTATGTAACATTCAAAATTATTTATTATTTTAGCTTTATTTGTGCTTTTCCCCACTATTTGTCCAGTTGTAAGATTCAAATTTTCTAAATCTTCCAAACTTAAGTTATCAATGTTACTTAATGAAAGCTTTTCTTCTAAATTATCTATTCTATATGAAACAATGCCACTAGTATCACTATATACATACTCTGTTCCATTTGTTAATTGTTCCTCTAAAGAATTTCTTTGTGCTATTAAATTATTTATATATACTCCTGCAGCGCTCAAACTTCCTGCAATCTTGGCTTTTTTTACTATATAATCATTTATATTATTTTTATGTTCTATTATATATTGCATATTGTTTTGATTTTTTAAATCCATTATTTCATTTTCTATTTGGCTTTCTATTGCTTTTACATCACTAGGAAGCAGATCCTTTCGCCCAAGTAATGCTTCTTGTATTTGATTATTTAAATCATCTATTTGTTTTGTAATTTCTTCTTGGTTAACATTATAATACTTAAATATTGGTTGTTTTGCAGCAACTCTTTCCCCTTCATTTTTTATAGGTTCTATTGTGTTTCCTTCATATGTACTTTCCATTATTTGTTCATCTCTAATTACATACCCAACTTTACTTATTTGTGAAGATATTGTACTTTCTTTTAATATAAAAGTATCTGTTGGCGAGCTTACTAAAGAGATAATTATATATAAGCAATAAGCAATTGCACATATTATTATTGTTAATATAAATGTATCTCGTATTTGTTTTTTTAATTTTTGGTTTTTTGCTTTTTTAGCCAAGATAATTCTCCTTTTTATTATATTAATTAGATAAATTGTAGTTTGCAAAAGCGTTGGCTTTTGCAACTGAAGTGAAAAGTGCGAGGTGTGATTTTCGGGTGATTTCTTCGAAGATTTGCCCTTACCA
>CAMEUC010000039.1 GCA_945937855.1 uncultured Clostridium sp.
AAAAAATGAACCCTCCTTGTTAAACTTTTTGTCTAACATTTTGGGTTCACTTCATGTTGAAATATCAACTTTTCTTCGATTTTTTACTATTCGGAAATTTATATAAAATTTACTGAGGAATAAAGATATTAACCTAATTCTCATCTTTTTTACATAATAAGTTGAAAATAACTGCGAAATGTAGTATAATAAATAATGTGAGGTTATGTTAAAAAGCATAAATTTACACTAATAAAAATCAATATAAAATGTAACATAAATGTAATATAACATATGAAAATCTTAAAACTAATGTTCCGTAAAAGGAGAAAAAACATATAAAATATTACTAAAATTTAAGTATTGATTTTAAAATAAAAAAATATATAATATAAATAATAATTAAAGAAGGTAGGTATCTTTATGAGGAAATTTAGAAAAATATTAACATTATGTATTGCGATATTTATGGTAATGCAAGTAATATTACCAACAATAAGTCAAGCAGTGGAAACAGTTAAACTAAATATTCAATCTGAAAGACCATATGCTGATGATAACGGAGATGGGACAATAGGTAATGACATTTATACACTTGTAAGGCAAGCGATACAAACTGTTTTTAAAATTGGAGAACAAGATGAAAATGGAGATTTAAGTTTTAATAGTGCATATTACTGCTTAAGAGGAGGACTAGGATTTGGAAGTACAGAAGAAATTTTAGTGGCTGGAGTTGATTATACAAAAATAGCAGACTTAGGCGATAAAGAAACAGTTATGAATTATTTTAAAGATACAATAGGATACGATATACCAGAATCAAATTACAATGCAATTTGTTGGATTGTAGAAAATATGTACCTACCAAAATCAGAATATGCAGAAGAAATGAAACAAGATTTATTAATTGCTGCAGGAATAACAAATTCGGAGTTAACAGATGACGATATAGAAGTAGTTGAGCAAATAGCTTTATGGTATTTTACAAACTATGATGAAAATGGAGGAGAAAATTCAGTATCATTGCCTGATAGTATGGATTTAGCAAATTTATTACAAATAAATGGATCACAACCTAGTAATGATACTACAGTTTCATATAACAAAAATAGAGCAAAACAAATAAACACTTTATATAGATATTTTGTGGATAATGCCAAAGTAAATTCTTCAGAAAGTGTAGAAAAAATACCAGAAAAATTAGAACTAGATAAAACACTAATACCTACTATTGAAACAAAAACGGTGCCAGGAACAAGTGTAAATGCATATGTGGTAGGACCATTTAAAATAAATGAAGTGGTGAAAGGAAACATAGATTACACGTTCTCATATGCTTTAAAATACAAAACAAGTAGTACACAAGAAGAATGGTCATCACTAGAAATTGACAATACTATGGGAACTGTATATTTATCAAATGTAAATGGAACAGCACTAGATAGAACAAAAAATATAGAAGACATGATAGCAGGAGACGAATTTTATATAACAATATTAAAAGATGTGTTAGATATTTCTAACATTATAGAGTTTGCCTTTGACATTAATTATGATTCTCACTATTATAATACTACTGGTGAAGTTTTAGTTGCAGACGCAGATGATCAACCAGTATTAAAAGTTGAAAAAGAGAGAGTTCCAAACCCAGGAACAGATACTGTTACAATAAAGCCAGAAGAAAAAACATTTGACTTAGCCTTAAGAAAATTTATAACTAGTACAAATGGAGACGAAATTATAAGCAGAATACCTAAAATTTTCTTAGAAGGCTTAAGAGAAGGAGCAACAACAGCAACATATGACCACCCAAAAGATGCTATTTATTTAAAAAGAGGAGCTACAATTATATATACAATAAGAGTATACAATGAAGGTGAATTAGATGGTTATGCAAAAGAAGTAACAGATTATTTATGTGATGATTTAGAATTTATAACAGACAGTGAAATAAATAAACAATATGGATGGGTGTTAGCACAAGATGGGAAAACAGTAAAAACAGATTACCTAAATGATACAGTAATAAAAGCATATGATTCTACGATGACACAAGAATTAGTAGATAGAGACGATTTATGGCAAAAATCAGAAGATGGAACAGATGGATTATATTATGCAGATTTACAAATAGAATGTAGAATAAAAGATGATGCAACAGTTGGAATAACTTTACCAAACGTTGCAGAAATATCAGAAGATTTATCTGAAGGTGAAACAGATGTACCAGATAGGGATTCTGACCCAGGAAGTTTAAAAGAAGATGAAATAAGAAACTATGAAAACAATCCTTGGTATGAAGATGATGATGACTATGAAAGAGTAATAATTGAACCAGATAAAGTATTTGATTTAGCCTTAAGAAAATACATTAGTAATATTGAAAGAACTGGTGAAACAGTAAAATTTGCTTCTAGAATACCAGAAGTAGACACAACACCTTTAACACAAAACAGATCAACAGCTAAATATACTCATCCTAAAAATGCTTTAACCGTAAAACAAGGAGATATAATTACATATAAATTAAGAGTATATAATGAAGGCGATTTAGATGGATATGCAACTGAAATTACTGATTATATACCAGAAGGATTAGGATTATTAGTTGGATACTCAGGTAATAGCAACTGGTTAATTGATTCTAGTAATGTGGAAAATAAGCCACTAGTTGGAGAAAACGGAATTTATAAAACAGAAGAAGATGTGCCAGTAAATGGAATACTTAAAGATGAGGATTTATCTACAATAACAGTTGTAACAGGTAAAGATGGAAAGTTAGAAATAAGAGATTATCTTTCTTTAAAAGATGAATTAATCAAAAAATATGGTTCAGAAGTAGAAGAAGGAGACAAGTATCAACAAAGTATAAATGGTGAAAATGATGGATTATTTTACCAAGAAATAGAAGTAACATGTATAGTACTTGCGCCAAATACATGTGAAGACATACTTGTAAACATTGCAGAAATAAGCAAAGATAAAGCAATAGATGAAACAGGAACAGAAGTTGATATTGACGATATAGATTCTACACCAGATAATGTAGACTTAAGTGATTATGAATTAAGAGAAGAAAACAGTACATATCAACAAGATGATGACGACTATGAACCAGTACAATTAAAATACTTTGACTTAGCACTTAGAAAATTCATAACAGGTGTAAATGAAACGGAAGTAGACACAAGAATACCAGAATTCTATATAGATGAAGAAGGAAATTACAAATATAGACATGACAAAACACCAGTAGAAGTTACAGATAATAACAATGTAACATACACAATAAGAGTATATAATGAAGGAACGATTGCAGGATATGCAGAAGAAATAGAAGATGATATACCAGAAGGATTAATCTTCTTACCAGATGATGAATATGGAATAAATAAAAAATATGGCTGGAAAATGTACTATTATGATGAAGAAGGAAAACTTGTAGAAACAGAAAATGTTGAGGAAGCAGAAGTAATAAGAACAGATTATCTATCAGAAGCAAAAGGAACAATTGATGAAGAAACTGGTAAAAACAGTAATTTGTTAGAAGTGTTTGATAAAGAAACAATGGAGGAACCAGACCATAGAGACATAAAAGTAGTATTTAAGGTATCTCAAAAAGATATTCCAGAAGACAATGATGATGGAATAATAGTAAATAAAGCACAAATAACAGATGACAGTGATGATGACGAAGATTCTACTCCAGATGAATGGAATGAAGGAGAAGATGACCAAGATAAAGAATACATTTATGTTCAAGAATTTGATTTAGCATTATTTAAATGGGTAACACAAACAATTGTGACAGTTGACGGAAAAACAACTACAACAGAAACAGGATTTAAACCAAATGTAGGAAAAACCGAAGCAACTGGAGAAGAATATAGAGATAATAGTGAAGAAGAACCAGTAGCATCAGTTACAATAGACAAGAAAAAATTAAATTCAACAGTTGTAAAATTTGTTTACAATATAAAAGTTGTAAATGAAGGAGACATTGCAGGATATGCGACAGAAATCACAGACTATGTACCACAAGGTTTAAAATTCGTAGCAGAAGATAATCCACTATGGACATTAAGTGAAGAAGGGAAAATTACAACAAGAGCATTAGAAACAAAACTTTTAAAACCAGGAGAAAGTGCAGAAGTTCCAGTAGTATTTACTTGGATAAATGATGCAAACAACTTAGGACTAAAAACAAATATTGCTGCGATAACAGAAGATTATAATGAAAAAGGAATACCAGATGAAGATTCTAAGCCAGGAAATGAGGATATACCAAACTATGAAAAAGAACAAGAAGATGACGATGACTTTGCATTAGTAATCTTAACATTAAAAACAGGTAAAAACATGACATATATAGGAATAATAATGTTATGTATTACAATCATCTCAGCAGGAGCAATACTAATTAAGAAATATGTTTTATAATAATAAAAAAGGTGTAATCTAAGATTACACCTTTTTTATTACAAAACGCAAAAATTGTATTTACAAAAATAAAAAATATATGATATAATTTAGAATATATTGTGAAAGAAGAGGTATTATGAACCAAATTTTATTTACAAATAATGATAATAATAATTATAATAAAACAGATACAAAAAAAATAATTGTTATCTTTTGTATTGCAATAATTATAATAGCCTTAGCAATTATTGCAATAAAGGTATTTGCGTTAAAAGATAATAAACAAGGGAACTTCGCTATTCCAGAAATAGCAATAACAAGAGAGAACGACGAAACAAGAGAAGTTACAATTAAGACAAATTGTGAAGATGGGATCAGTTATATAGTTTATACTTGGAATGAAGAACAAGAAAACAAAGTTAACTTAAATGGAACAACTAATTTTGAAAGGATAATAGATATACCAGAAAATCCAAACAATACATTAAAAGTAACAGTAGTGTCTGCAAAAGGTGCAAAAAATGAAAAAATAGAAGAATTTAATTTAGATATAGATAGCCAAAAACCAAAAATAGATTCAATTACTATAGTAGATTCAAAATTACAAATAAAAGCATCAGATGATAATGGAATAGCTTACTTAAAATATCAATGGGAAGATGAACAAGAAGTAACAGTTAATGCAAACGAAGAAAACAATAAAGAACTTACTGTAGAAATAGATATAAAAAGAGGAACATATAAGCTTATAATTAAAGTATTTGATATTTCAGGGAACAAAGAAGAACTTTCAAAACTTATTACAGGGGTAAATGAGCCAGAAATAAAAGTAATAAGATATGGTGGAATAGTTCGTATAACAGTAACACACGATATGGGATTCAAAAGAATTGAATATATAATTAATAACGATGTATATGTATATGATGAAAATTACTCAAAGTATGATAAAAACAAAACAACAATAGAACTGGATTTCCCAATACAAGAAGGAGAAAACCTAGTACAAGTTACTGCATATAGTTTAGAAAAGTTATCAGAAGATGTTGAAGACGAAGATAATTTAGAAAATTATTCAAGTAAAACTTTTACAGGGAAATGCACATATGAAATAGGAGAATAAACAGAAGATAGGAGAAAAAAATGGTTAAACAAATATATATTTTTGATACCACTATAAAATTATTAAATGATTTAAGAGAAATGTTTAAAGATGACAAAAGTTTTAAATTTAAATGTGTTGAATCACAAAGGATTGATTGTGTATTAAAAGAAATACCAGATTTAATAATAATAAACGAAGATCATCTAAAAGATAAATTAAGTGAATTATGTTCTAAAATTAGGAATGATGCAGATAATACAATTACACCAATAATAGTAGTATCTTCAAATGAAGAGATTGGACATAAACTTGAAATAATAAAAAATTCTGTAGAGTATTTTGTAGAAAAATCATTGGGACAAGAGTATTTATATTACACAATAAAAAATATAGCTAGGCTATTAACAGTAAATAGAACAGTAAGTCCTCTTACAGGTTTGCCAGGGAATGTTAAAATACAATCTGAATTAAAGAAAAGACTTTCAATGAGAGAAGATTTTACAGTACTATATTTAGATTTAGATAATTTTAAAGCTTATAATGATGTATATGGATTTGTAAATGGAGACGAAATTATAAAATTAACAGCAAAGGTCATAATGAACAATGTATATAGTATACAAGATTCTGATGCTTTTGTTGGGCATATAGGAGGAGACGATTTTGTTGCGATTCTAGATGGGGAAGTAAATTATGAAAATATATGTCAAAGTATAATAGCAGAATTCGACGCAGAAGTAAAAACATTTTTTACTTCAGAAGATTTAAAAAAAGGATATTTAGAAATACAAAATAGAAAAGGAGTAATGGAGGAATTCCCATTAACTTCATTATCTATAGGAGTAGTAATAGCAGAAAAAAATAGATTTTCAAACATACTAGAAATTGGAGAAGTTGGAGCACAGATAAAACATTTAGCAAAATCTATGCAGGGAAGTTGCTATGCAGTAAATAGAAGAGTGCATGAATAATAGTAAGAAACTTCACAGCCTTTTATTAGAAGAATAATTGATAAAAGCCTTCATATAAATTATATGGGGGCTTTTTCATGCTCGTTCTAAATAAAAAAGGGTGATTTTATGATAGTTTTAAGAAAAAAATATATAATTACAATATTTGTTTGTATAATTTTATTAGTAGGAATTATAGGAATAATAAATATGAATTCAAATAGGGAAACAATATCTACAGTTGCTCTACCAGTAGAAAATAAAGTAATAATATTAGACTCAGGCCACGGATATCCAGACGAACGGTGCATCAAGTGATGAAGGCATAACAGAGGCAAAAATAAATTTAAATATTGCACTAAAAGTACAAAACTTACTAGAAGAATCAGGAGCAACCGTAATCCTAACTAGGTCAGACAATAATGGAATATATGATGAAGGTAGTAAAACAATAAGGGAAATGAAGGTATCGGATATAAAAAATAGAGTAAAAATAGGAAATGAATCATCAGCAGATATATTTGTATCCATACACTTAAACAAAATTCCTCAACAGCAATACTGGGGTTGGCAAACATTTTTCAAAAATGGAAATGAAGAAAGCAAAAAATTAGCAGAAAGTTTACAAAATGGATTAAACGAAACAGTCCAAAAAGAAAATAAAAGGGAATCTTTAAAAATAGAAAATATTTATATGATAGACCATGTAGAAATTCCAACGGCAATTGTAGAATGTGGATTTTTATCAAATGAGGAAGAAGAAAAATTATTACAAACAGACGAATACCAAGATAAACTCGCTTGGGGAATATATGTGGGAATAATGAATTATTTTTATTAATTGTAATTTGTGTGAGTACCGTATTGGTTAAAAACATCAAAAGACGACCGCCAAATCTCGTCGGGGTTTTTATATTTTAAATCGCTCGTTGCTTCCCACCGGCGCTGTAACAAGGCTAACGCCTTTAACAGCCCACGGCGGTCCCCACGGAACAACTCGCTTTTAAAATATATAAAACCCCTGCGTTTGGCTACTTTATTTCTATGCAATTAATTTATTCATATAGAGTAGCGCGAAGGGTGCATATATAACCTCAGCCGTTTTGTATATTTTTTTAAAAGTCAAATCTCGACAGCCCGCAGATCGCGGGGGAATACCCGCGCATGCCTTGGAGAGTTTGAACTTTTAAAAAAATATACAAAAGGTAGGCTGAGAAGCAGTGACATACAAATTACAATTTGCAGGGGAAAATGAAATTTAAAACAATCCTGTGATTACACCTTTATCGTCTATATCAATATTTTCTGCTGCTGGGATTTTTGGAAGCCCAGGCATTGTTAAAATATTACCAGTTAGTACAACTATAAAACCAGCACCAGCCGACACTTTTACATTTCTAACAGTTACTGTAAAGTCCTTTGGTGCACCAAGTTTAGTGCTATCGTCTGAAAAACTATATTGAGTTTTTGCAATACACACAGGAAGTGGGCTAAAACCAAGATCTTCTAGCTTTTTAATTTCTTTTTCTGCATCCTCTGTGTAAACTGTGGATTTACCACCATAAATTTTAGTTACAACTGCATTTATTTTTTCTTTAATAGATAAATTATCTTTATAGCAGAATGAAAAATCATTATCTCTTTCACATAAATTTATAACCTCTTTGGCAAGTTCTATTCCACCATTTCCACCATTTGCCCAAACATCAGACAAAACAACTTTTACTCCTAAGGATTTACATTCATTAGTAAGTAAATTAATTTCATTTTCAGTATCTGTTTCAAACTTATTAATTGCAACAACAGCAGGCAATTTATAAATATTAGTTATATTAGAAATATGTCTTAGTAAATTTGGTAATCCTTTTTTCAAAGCATCCAAATTTTCATTTGCAAGCTCAGAGTTTTCCACACCACCATGCATTTTTAACGCACGAATAGTAGCTACAATAACAACACAAGAAGGTTTTAAATTAGCTAATCTACATTTAATATCTAAAAACTTTTCTGCGCCTAAATCTGCGCCAAAACCAGCTTCAGTAATAGCATAATCACCTAAAGCCATCGCCATTTTTGTTGCTAAAATTGAATTACAACCATGAGCAATATTTGCAAAAGGGCCACCATGAACTATAGCAGGAGTCCCTTCTAATGTTTGAACTAAATTAGGTTTTATTGCTTCTTTCAAAAGCGCTGCCATTGCCCCTTGGGCTTTTAAATCACCAGCAGTTACTGGTTTATCATCAAAAGTGTAACCAACGATAATTTTAGAAAGTCTATTTTTTAAATCTGAAATAGAAGTAGAAAGGCAAAGTATTGCCATAATCTCTGAGGCAACAGTTATATCAAAACCATCTTTCCTTGGAACACCGTTTTTACCTCCACCAAGACCATCTTCAATATTCCTAAGTTGTCTATCGTTCATATCTACTGCACGTTTCCAAGTTATTTTGCTTGGGTCAATTTGTAAAGAATTTCCTTGGAAAATATGGTTATCAAGCATTGCTGCAAGAAGATTATTTGCAGCACCTATTGCGTGAAAATCACCTGTAAAATGTAAATTAATATCCTCCATAGGAGCAACCTGAGCATAGCCGCCTCCAGTAGCTCCCCCCTTAACTCCAAAAACAGGACCTAATGAAGGCTCGCTTAAAGCAACCATTACATATTTATTACGTTTTTTAAGACCATCTGCTAGACCAATAGTAGTTGTAGTTTGACCGTCACCAGCA
>CAMEUC010000040.1 GCA_945937855.1 uncultured Clostridium sp.
GAAGAAGAACAAAACTTTGTAATGGTAATGGAATTACTACGAGCAGGAGATGTTAAAGAAGATGATGACGAATATGTTAGTCCTCTTGATATGTTATTTAATAGATTAGAAACAAGAAACCCAGAACATATTGCTTTAAAATATTATAGAGCATATCATTCAGGTTCAGCTAAAACATTAAAATCAATACAAGTAACTCTTGCTGCAAGACTTGAAAAATTTAATTTAGAGAGTATGGCACAACTTACACAAACAGATGAACTAGACTTGCCAAGTTTAGGAGAAAAGAAAGTTGCACTATTTGCAATTATTCCAGATAATGATACATCATTTAATTTTTTAGTTAGTGTTTTATATACACAACTTTTCCAACAATTATTTTATTTAGCAGATTATAAATATGGTGGCAGTTTGCCAGTTCATGTACACTTTGTAATGGACGAATTTGCAAATGTAAGCCTACCAGATGACTTTGATAAAATATTATCAGTAATGAGGTCAAGAGAGGTATCTGTTTCTATAATATTGCAAAATTTAGCACAATTAAAAGCTCTATTTGAAAAGCAATGGGAAAGTATAGTTGGAAATTGTGATGAGTTTTTATATTTAGGTGGTAATGAACAAAGCACACATAAGTATGTTAGTGAGTTATTAGGAAAAGAAACAATAGATACAAATACTTATGGTAGGAGTTATGGTTCACATGGCAGTTATTCTACAAATGACCAAATTGCAGGTAGAGAACTATTGACACCAGATGAGGTAAGAATGCTAGACAATAATTATGCTTTACTATTTATTAGAGGGGAAAGACCTGTAAAAGACTTTAAATTTAATCTAAAAGAACATTTTAATAGTATAAATACACCTATTGGAAATAAAGAAATAAAACCATATCTACATGGAGGAACAGAAAATTCAATAGGAACAATATCATTTAATTTAGATGATATAGAAATTGATACAAAAGAAATTATAGATTTAGAAACAAATGAACTTGATATTGAATTATTATCAAGTGAAGAAATTGAAAATATGTACAAAGAAGATACGAATAATGCTAATAGTATCTAAAAGACCAAAGTTATATCTAACAAATATACTTTGGTCTTTTTTTGTACCCAAAAATAAAAATTAAGGAGGATTTTTGATATGGAAAATAAGAAAAAAGGAAATTTTAAAGTATTTTTAAAGAAAACATTAAAAAGAGGAGCAATAATTATAGGTTATGTTATTGCATTAAATGTAGCTGGGCAAATTCACTCATTCGCAGCAGATGACCCAATAGCTATTGTTAATAATTTATCTAATTTTATATTTGGCTTAATAAGAGCAGTTGGAATGATTATTTTAGGTTTTGGAATTGTTCAAGTAGGTATGAGTTTAAAATCTCATGATCCAACACAAAGAGCAAATGGAATAATGACATTAGCAGGTGGAGTGGTAATTACATTTGCAAAAGAAATTTTAAATATTATTACAGGTGGATAAAAATTAAGGCAGTTTATCTGCCTTAATAAATTAAATTTAGAATGGAGGTGCTAGATGTGAATTGGATTGTAGGAAATTTACAGAACGCATTAGATACATGGAATGGTAAATTATCAGAAATTTATATGTTAGTTACACAAAGTCCAGCAGATTTCAAAGGTGGAGCAATATGGAATATTATTTTAAATATAAATGGAGCTTTACAAGCAATAGGTTTAGCATTACTTGTTTTATTTTTTGTTGTTGGAGTAGCAAGAACTTGTACTAATTTTTCAGAACTAAAAAGACCAGAACAAGCATTAAAACTATTTTTAAGATTTGCAATAGCAAAAGGAATTGTTACTTATGGATTAGAACTAATGTTAGCAGTATTTAAGATAATACAGGGAATAGTAACAACAATTATGGCGAAAAGTTCATTTCAAGCAAGTGCTATGACTCTGCCACAATCAATTATTGATGCAATCAATAAATGTGGATTTTTTGAGAGTATTCCTTTATGGGCAGTTACACTATTAGGTGGACTTTTTGTAACAGTATTATCATTTATTTTAATTCTAACAGTATATGGAAGATTTTTTAAATTATATATGTACACAGCAATAGCTCCAATACCATTATCATCTTTTGCAGGAGAAGGAACACAAAATATAGGAAAGAGCTTTTTAAAGAGTTATATAGCAGTTTGTTTAGAAGGTGCAATTATAGTTTTAGCTTGTGTAATCTTTTCAGCATTTGTAACAACCTCGCCGAGTGTTGATACTGGTGCTGCAACAGTTACTATGGTATGGAAATATGTTGGAGAGCTAATATTTAATATGTTAGTTCTGGTAGGAACTATTAGAATGTCAGATAGAATTGTTAGAGAAATGATGGGATTATAGGAGGAATGCTTTATGAGTGAAACAAGACAATTAGAAAATGCTTATGTAATTGATGTTGGTTATAGAAAAGAACAACCTATTGCTTTTGTAAAAATGAATAATGAATATGTTATTGGTTTTGGATATGAAATTAAAGACAACAAGATTGATTGGCAATATGGTTATTATTATTTGACAGATTTTGAAAAAGCAAAAACAGATTTTAAAAGAGTTTTAGCAGGAGAAAATTTAGCTGATACTTTTAGTGAGAAGGAGGAAGATAAAATTATGGAAGATTATCAATTTTATAGTGTTGAAGAAGTTATGAAAATTTTAAAAGATAAGGAAAAATTATTATATGTTGATGATGGATGTGATGAGGTAGTAATTAAGTTTGAAGATCTACCAGATGTTATAGTTGATATAAATACCAAAAGTGGAATGACAGATTTGAAAATATATGATTACCAAAATCCATCAATGACACCACTTGCAACTACAATGGGAATATTTTTAGATAAGTGTAATCCTGATTTAAGAGAAAAAATTATTGACAGACTTATAAAATTACAACAAGGAGAGATTGAAGTTAAAGATTACAAAATGATAGACGAATACATACTTGAAGAAGCAAGAGATAAGTTGGAACAAGAGAAAAAAACAAAAGCAAAAAGAAATAAGGAGGCAAGATAGATGGAAGTAAAAATAAACAAAGATATTAGAGAATTTAGTGAGAGTATATTTTTTGGACTGTCTTTAAGGCAGTTCATTTTTTCTGTAATAGCTTGTATTGTTGCAGTTGTTTTATATTTTGCACTCAAACCATATTTAGGGTTAGAAACTTTATCGTGGATTTGTATATTAGGTGCTGCACCTTTTGCTGTACTTGGATTTGTTAAATATAACGGAATGACAGCAGAAAAGTTTATTGTTGCAGTAATAAAATCAGAGTTTTTGACACCTAAAAAATTAACATTTAAAGCAACAAATATATATGCCCAAAACTTTAAACCAACTATTGATAAAAAGTTAAAACAAAGTTTGCTAAAACCACAGAAAAAGAAGAAAGAAAAGAAAGATAAAAAGAAGAAAAAGGAGGTAAAAAATAATGAGAACTCTTAATAAGATTTTTAAATTAGATAAAGAAAAATTTAAAATACCGAGATGTGTTCAAGATATTATTCCAATAAAAGCAATATGGGAAGATGGAATTTTTCAAGTAAGTAAAAATAAATTTTCAAAATCATTTAAGTTTATGGATATTAATTATGCAGTTGCTAGTAAAGAAGATAAAGAAGCAATGTTTTTAGATTATTCTGATTTATTAAATTCATTAGATGTTGGAGCAATAACTAAAATTACAATAAATAATAGAAGAATAAATAAATTAGATTTTGAAAAAACAATATTACTAGATGAAAGTAATGATGAACTTAATGATTATAGAAAAGAATATAACAAAATGCTTATATCTCAAGCAAAAAATGCAAATGAGATAGTGCAAGAAAAGATAATAACAATATCTGTTTATAAGAAAAATGTCGAAGAAGCTCGAAATTATTTTAATAGAGCAGGTAGTGAATTGATAAGCAGATTTAATACATTAGGTTCAAAATGCGTTGAATTAGATGCAAAAGAAAGATTAAGAATAGCACACGACTTTTATAGAACAGGAGAAGAAACTTCTTTTAGGTTTGATATACACGAAACAATGAAAAAAGGTCATAATTTCAAAGATTTTATTTGTCCTGACACAGTAGAACTTGAAAGAGATTATTTTAAAATGGGAGATAGATATGGTAGAGTATTATTCCTAAAAGAATATGCAAGTTTTATTAATGATGATATGGTAACAGAACTTACAGATTTGAATAAAAACATGATGTTATCAATAGATGTTATTCCAATACCAATGGACGAGGCAGTAAAAGAGGCAGAAAATCGTAGATTAGGTGTAGAAACTAATATTACAAACTGGCAGAGAAAACAGAATGCTCAAAATAATTTTTCTGCAATAATACCTTATGATATGGAACAACAAAGAAATGACTCAAAAGAAATGTTAGATGACTTGACTATTCGTGACCAAAGAATGTTTTTAGGAGTTATTACAATGGTAATAACAGAAGAATCAAAAGAAAAATTAGAAAGTGTGACAGATGCAATTTTAAAAATAGCTAGTAAAAATCTATGTCAGCTTGGAATATTAAGATTTCAACAATTAGATGGACTTAACACAGTATTACCGTTTGGAGTTAGAAAAATAGATGCAGTAAGAACTTTAACTACTGAAAGTTTAGCAGTATTTATGCCATTCAAAGTGCAAGAAATTAGGCACGAGAATGGTATTTTTTATGGTCAAAATGCTATTAGTAAAAATATGATTATTGCAGATAGAAGACAACTTTTAAATGGAAATTCATTCATTTTAGGAGTATCTGGTAGTGGTAAATCATTTGCAGGTAAACAAGAAATAACATCAATTAGATTAAGAGATCCAAATGCAGATATTATTTTAATAGACCCAGAATCCGAATATGCACCACTTGTTAAATCTTTAGGTGGAGAGGTTATTAAAATATCAGCAGTAAGTAATAATCACATAAATGCAATGGATATGAACTCTCAATATGGAGATGGAGCAAATCCAGTAATATTAAAATCTGAATTTATATTATCTTTGTGTGAACAACTAATTGGTAGTGGAAATCTCGGACCGAAACAAAAGTCAATAATTGATAGATGTACTGCTAATGTTTATAGAGTATTCCAACAAGGCAATTATCAGGGAATACCACCAACTTTGCAAGATTTTAGGGAAGAACTATTGAAACAACCAGAAGATGAGGCAAAAGAAATAGCACTTGCAATAGAATTATTTACAAATGGTTCTTTAAATACATTCGCTATGAACACTAATGTAAATACATCTAATAGTTTGATATGCTATGATATTTTAGAGCTAGGAAAACAATTACAACCAATAGGAATGTTAGTAGTATTGGATTCTATATTGAATAGAATTACTGCTAATAGAACAAAAGGAAAGAATACATATATTTTTATTGATGAAATATATTTATTATTTCAATATGAATATTCTGCAAATTTCTTATTTACACTTTGGAAAAGGGTTAGAAAATATGGAGCTTTCTGTACAGGTATAACACAAAATGTTGAAGACTTATTACAAAGTCATACTGCTAGAACTATGCTTGCAAACTCTGAATTTATAATAATGCTTAATCAAGCAAGTACAGATAGAATTGAACTTGCAAAATTATTAAATATATCTGATTTACAGATGAGCTTCATAACAAATGTAGGAGCAGGAGAAGGACTTATAAAAGTAGGTTCATCATTAGTTCCTTTTGTTAATAAATTTCCAAAAAATACAGAACTATATAGGCTGATGACAACTAAACCAGGAGAGTCTTAATGAATAAAATATATAGTTTGGTTTTAATACTACTAATAGTTATTTTAGCTATTAGTAGTTATTTTTTTATAAAAGAAATTGCAGAAAATAAGAAAGAAAATGAATTATTTGAAGAATTGCAGGAAGTAGTTCAGGAAGAAGAAAAAACGATCGCCCAAAATCAAATTACAGACAATTTTAAAAATGAAACAAGTAATTTATCATCTAAAAATGTTGGAAATTACAATTTAGAAAGCATTTTAAAAATAAATACAGACATAATTGGGTGGATTAAAATTGATGGAACAAATATAAATTATCCTGTTATGCAAAATGGAGATTTCTATCTTCATAGAAATGTTTATAAAAATTATTCAAGTAGTGGAACTCCATATTTAGCAGAGCATTGTAATTTGAAAACAAGTGATAACTTAATTATATATGGTCATCACATGAAGAATAGTACAATGTTTTCTAATTTAGATAATTACAAGAATTATAATTATTATAAGAACCACAAATATATTAAGTTTTATACATTAGAAGATAATAAAACTATTGAAAATGATTATGAAATAGTATTTGCATTTAAAACAGTTGCTTATTCTGATAAAGGCTTTAAATATTATAATTATACAAAGTTTTATGATGAAAATGATTTTAATTCATTTGTAGAAAAATGTCGAAATTATGAGTTTTACAATACAAATGTCAAAGTGAATTATGGAGATAAGCTAATTACATTATCTACTTGTGAATATTCACAAAAAAATGGAAGAATGGTAATTATAGCGAAGAAAATATAAAAGTCTGGAGGTGGTATAAATGCCAGATATAAAGTTAAAAGAAAAAAGTATAATAAAACAATTAGATAAAAAAGTAGTACAAACACAAAACTTTAAAAACAATTTAGTAACTACAAAAGAACGATTAAATGAATTTACATCAAAAGAAGAAAATACTTCAGCAGAAAATTATGCAAGTAATCATATTCAAAATGATATAAGTTATCTATCAAGAAAAGGTGCGACAAAGAGTAATGAAATAGGGAAAAAATCATTAGAAAATACAAAACAGAATATCATAAAAAGTAAAGAAAAAATATCAAACATTAAATCTAAAATAAAACAGAAGAAAGCACAGCAAATTAAAAATGCAGTAAAAAAACGAACAATAAAAAATGGAACTCAAAAAAGTATTAAATATGCAAAAAATGGAGCTAAACTTACTAAAAAAGGAATAAAAACATCTGAACAAGTTGCTAAAAATAGTGCAAAAGTGGCAAAACAAAGTGTTAAAGCAAGTAAAAGAGCAATAATGATTGCTAAAAGAACAGCACAATTAACTATAAAAGCAGTTAAGGTAACTGTGAAAGCAACAATAGCAACAGTAAAGGCAATAATTGCTGCAACAAAAGCTATTATTTCTGCAATAGTTGCAGGAGGTTGGGTAGCAGTTGTAATTATTTTAGTAATAGCTTTAATTGGAGGATTTGTAGCTGCAATTTTTAATAGTGATGGGGATGCAGATTATGATACCTCACAAATTCCTAATAGTGAAATAGTATTAGTTGCAAAAGCACAGATAGGAAATGAGGGAGGAGATAAATTTTGGAAATGGTATGGATTTGAAGAACATGTACATTGGTGTGCTTGTTTTGTGAGTTGGTGTGCAAACGAATGTGGTTACATAGATAAAGGTATTATTCCTAAATTTGCAGGGTGTGTTAATGGAATAGAATGGTTTAAAGAAAAAGAACAATGGCACGATAGAGGAGAAAGCTATTATCCAATAGTTGGAGATATAATTTTTTTCGATTGGAAAGATGAAAATGGTAATCAAGATGGGACAAGCGACCATGTTGGAATTGTAACAAGAACAGATATTACAAATAGAAATATTTATACAATAGAGGGAAACACAAGTAACAAATGTGCTGAAAGAATGTACTCTTTTGATGATGTTCAAGTTATGGGGTATGGTAGTCCTAAATATGAATAAAAATAGTATCAAGTAAGGTATATAAAACTTTGCTTGATACTATTTATTTTTTTGCTTTTTTATGATACAATGCAAAAAATCAAGGAGGAATATATGTTAGATAATATAGAAGTTTTATATCATAGCAGTATAAGAATTAACAAAGAAAAAATAATTTATATAGATCCATTTAAAATAGATAGAAATTTTAATGATGCAGATATTATTTTTATAACACACGACCACTATGACCATTATTCTGAAGAAGATATAGAGAAGGTTATAAATGAAAACACAACTATTATAATACCAGAAGAATTATTAACAAAACTGTTAAGAAAAGGCATAAATAAAAATGCAATTATTACAGTAGAGCCAAACAAAGAATATGTGGTAGAAGGAATTAAATTTAAAACAATACCAGCATATAATACAAACAAAACATTCCATCCAAAAGGAAACGATTGGGTTGGCTACATTATTACAATAAATAATATTAGATATTATATTGCAGGAGATACAGACATTACAGAAGAAAATAAAAAAGTAAAATGTGATGTTGCTTTTGTTCCAGTTGGAGGAACATATACAATGGATTTCAAAGAGGCAGCACAATTAATCAACGAAATACAACCTAAAATAGCAATCCCAATTCATTATGGTAGTGTAGTTGGAACAAACCAAGATGCTACAGATTTTGTGAAATTATTGAATCCAAGTATAAAAGGTATAATTTTAATGAAACAATAAATGAAAGAAGGAATGAACAATGCAATTTTCCAATAAAGATATACAACTATTTAATGAAGCAGGAATAAATGTAGAAAATAAGAATTATACAAATGATGAAGTAGAAAGATTTAAAATAAAAGTTACAGATTTTATAATGAGTCAAAGCACAAAAGATATAGAAAAATATAGTAAGAAATTTAGTAGTTTATTATAAGGGATTAGATATGAATAAAGAAGAGATAATAGAATATTGTTTAACATTAGAAAATACATTTAAAGATTGTCCATTTTCAGATGATTTTGAATCTGTTACAATGAAACATTGCAAGAATAAAAAGTGGTTTGCACTAATTATGAATGTCAATAATAAGTTATATCTTAATGTAAAAACAGATCCAAACTATTCTGATATATTAAGAAATACTTATGATTATATAATACCTGCATATCACATGAATAAGGAACATTGGAATACAATTATTGTAGATGAAAAAGTGGACAAGACATTAGTAAAAGAAATGATAGAACAAAGTTATCAATTAACAAAGTAAAAAGAAAATAGTAAGTTGTCAAGGAGAAATATAGTTATGGAATTTAGCAAAAAAATACA
>CAMEUC010000041.1 GCA_945937855.1 uncultured Clostridium sp.
ATTATTTCTGATATGGAATTTGATATTGGTTGTAGTTATAATACAACATTATTCAACGAAATAAGTCAGGAATTTATAGAACATGGGTATAAACTTCCTAGACTTGTATTTTGGAATGTAAATAGCAGAACTGGTACTATCCCTGTAAAAGAAAATGAACTTGGGGTTGCTTTAGTATCAGGATTTTCAACCAACATTGTTGACATGGTTATGAGTTCGGAACTTGACCCATATAAGTGTTTATTGAAAGTTCTGTTATCTAAGAGATATGAACTTATTAAACTTTAATAGAAATAAGAAAAAAAAATTAAATAATTTATAAAACCACTTGACAAACTGTTTGTTATGTGTTATAATGTATAACAGATAGTTGAAAACAAGGTATCAATGAATTTCATTGAGAACCTTTTAAATATAGCTATAAAAAAACCTATATGACAGTGGGATAATATATTTAGGTTTAATCCCTTGTATCTTGTTAAATAGTTTTTTCATATAGGTTCTATTTAGCAAGATACAACTGTGGCAAGGTAGTTTAATTGGTAAAACGCTTAAAAATAAGTTTTGTAAAAACTTTAACAGCAGTTTAATTATTTCCATATCAAGGAAGTGTTCTATGTTCGAATCATAGTCTTGCCTTACATCTGACTTACCATCAGATTATTATAGAATAAAAGCCTACTATTTAGCAGAATTAATGCAGGACATCCTAATGCGTGGTGGCAAGGATGAAAAAATTCTGCAATATGACAAGATACTCAAATGGTAAAGAGGGCAGTTTGCTAAACTGCTAGATGACTAATAATCATGCGTGGGTTCGAATCCCACTCTTGTCGTTCAAAAAAATCCAACCAAAAAAAAAAAAAAATAAAAAAAGTACTTGACAAACTTATATTTATATGATATAATATAAATATAAAAAATAAGACACAGACAGCAATCATTGATGGATGTAACAGTTAATTACAAAAACCAAATGTGTCTTGTAAATATTGCGGAGTAGAGAAGCTGGTCATCTCATCAGCCTCATAAGCTGAAAACCACTGGTTCGAATCCAGTCTCCGCAATCATTATGGGGGAAGTGGTCTAACAAAAAAGTGTATAGGGACAGTAACACTTACAGCAAAAACACTGCAAAGAAGGCAAATCTTGTGTGGACGGTTCAATTCCGTCATCCCCCAACTGTCCATTTTAGCCCTTTAGCCAAGAGGTAAGGCAAGAGACTTTGACTCTCTGATACGCTGGTTCGAATCCAGCAAGGGTTGTTTTGGGATATTAGTTCAGTTGGTAGAACGATAGACTGTTAATCTATGTGTCGTAGGTTCGAATCCTGCATATCCCGTTTGAATTACAAACAAAGGCTCATACAGCAATTTTTGTATAACGATAAAACTATTTGTCTAAGAAAGTTTATAAAATGTAAGAGCCTTGTATATGCACCTATGATGGAATTGGTATACATGATGAACTTAAAATTCATTGTCTTAATGATATTCGGGTTCGAATCCCGATAGGTGCATAATTTTTGTATAAAAAATGTATAACAATTTTTGTATAAAAATTGTATAACAATTTTTGTATAAAAAATATATAAATTGATTATAATTTATTCTTGACAAACTTTGGTTTGTATGATATAATATATATAAATCAAAAAATAGGAAGGGATAAATATGACGAATTGTACGAATTGTAAAAAATGTTATTATCGTAGTAATTCCAGTAGAAGTATTGCTACTTGTGATTATTATTTAATAACAGGACAAAGAAGGAATTGTTCAGCAGAAAATTGTGATAAATTTATAGAGAAATCAAAAAAACCAAAAAGAAGATTTAAACACATAAATTTATCAGAAAAAAATATTTACGAACATAAATATTATAATTCATATTAATTATTTATTTAGTCACTAACAGCAAATAATAGACTGCATATTTCGATGATAAAGTGACTAGACTCATTTCTTAACCTTCATAGTTTTATTTTAGTCGCACACAGCAACTTATTTTATCAAAACTATTAAATCATATTATATTTAATTTATAGTGTTACCTCCAAAATAGCGACTAGCATCTCTCCTTGAAACCATCCTTAATTGGGTGGTTTTTTTTATTTCTTTTTTTATTCTATTCTATTTTATTTTAATATGATTATTTTGCTTATTTTGATAAAATAATCGGGGAATGATATCTTAAAAAAAAAATAATTATATTTTAATATAACCATTTTTATATATTTATAATATAATATCATATTAAAATATCTTACATTATCTTTTGATAAATTATATTTTAATATGACATTATATCAATCCATTTGCTTGTTTGTTCTGTATATTCTGAAAACGTCCTATTTGTTTAATATAATAACTTATTTTGTCTTATTCGCTTTATTATAAAAATATTTATCTACAACACTAAGTAATTTACAACCTTATTATTTAACTCGCTCATAACCCAAATAAACTAGAATTACCAAGTATTAATACTAGAATTACACCAAAAACCAATATAGCAATATCTTATAATTATTTACTTAATTATTAATAATTTAATTCATATATTTAAGACTGACAAATAAAAACCAAATCAAAGCAACGCCGCACACCATATAATAATCAACAACATTTCAACCTATTAAATTCTTGCTGATTTTGACGATTTTGCCCTATTATAATATTTAGTATGATTAAGTTATTTTAGCAAACAATCGTTAAATAACGTCATAATTTAATCCGTAACAATACAATGATTCGTTTCTAATGATGTTAGTATATAATCTGGCGAAAAATTTCCTATAGTTAATCTGCGAATTTTTGCCCTATTTTTTTTCAAAAATATATATGAAAATATTTCGTTTGTACATTAGAAAAAATATTTAGTTTGCAATATTTTAATATGATGTTTTTACATAATATTTTAATATGATAAAATTTTTGTCATATTATAATATTCAGTTTAGTCAGATATTTTCGGATATATATCAACATATTTCAATGTGATAAAATCTTTATTTTACCTATGTTTTGAATGTCAAAAAACACATAAATTTCCTTACATTATATATATTTAATCCTAAATATTTTTATCATTTTTTTTAAAAATAAAGCTTGACATACTTTTTTATCTATGATATAATTCAGTCATAAGTTAAGAGAGTGAGTTAAGAAAAGGAGAGATTTGCATGAAATTAAAAGGAATTATCAATGGAAAAGAAGTTGTTGTAGAGGTTGAATTATCAGAAATCATCAACGCATATAAAACAGCAAAGCGAGAGTTTGTATGGGAGGACATTTGTGAATACTGTTTTAATAACAACATAGACATTGACAGTATATCAGAGGATGCTAAAGAAATAATGGTTGATATTGTTGAGGATAGACTTGACAATTCTGATATAATCAACTCTCAGAGAGAAGATATAATATCAACTGTAGTAAATAAATTATTATAAAGACATTTCTGTATAAGGCAGGTGACTTCATGGCAGTCTTTATAATAATTTACGGATGGTATCTACTCTTTAAAGTAATAGGGGGTAAAGCATGAAAATAACAAAAGTTATCAGCTCTAAAAACAAAAAATGTATAATGAGTTATATATTGTCAGGTTGGTATATTAGAAAAGAGGATAATACAAACACAATATTAGAAAAAGTAATTTTATAAAAAAATAAAAATTAACTGTTGACAAAACAAATTATCTATGTTATAATTAAGTCAGAAATTAAGAAATGAACTAATAAATTAAAGGAGAGATTAAAATGTTAAATGAACAGAGAATTACTTGGACAACAAAAAGGCTTATCAAAGAAATCAACAAAGAAAACGTAACTTTTGAAAATGCTGTACAGAGAAGTTTGGTATGGACTAAAGACCAGAAAAGTCTTTTAATCGACACAATTTTAAATGGCTACCCTATTCCACCTATGTATGCTAACAAGAACACGGAAACAAAAGTCCTTGATATGTTAGATGGTAAACAGAGAAGCAATGCAATCAAGAGTTATATCAATGACGAGTTCGCATTATCAAGTGTTGTATCAGAGGTTGAATGTGCAGAAGAGGGAGACAAGATTGAGGTTACAGGACTGAAATTCTCAGAACTTCCCGAAGAATTAAGAGACAGAATACTTGAAAAAACTATTGAAATCAGGTCATACGATGACTTAACTGACGAAGAACAGAATGAGATGTTTAGAAGAATTAATAACGGAAAACCTTTATCAGCAATCGAACTTACGAGAGTAAAAGCTAAGTCTCTTGCGGTAATACAGGAAATTGCTAATCACGAAATCTTTACTCATGCACTTACTGAAAAAGCTTTTGCAAAGTATGCACACGAGGACATTGTTATTAAAGCTTATGCTACACTGTTTACAGAAAATCCGAGTTTTGAAACAAAAGTAATTAGACCTCTTATGGCGGAAGCAGAAATTACAGACGAGCAGAAAGAAACAATTATCGGTTGTTTTGATAAAATCTTTGAAGCATACAAACAGCTTAAAGACAGAGAGCTTGACGAAGAAGAAGCAAAGAAGCGTGACAAGGTTTGCAAGCGTATGTTAACAAGAACACATCTGTTATCACTTATTCCGCTTGCCGTAGATAATACAATTAGCATTAATGATATTGCAGAATTTTGTAACAAGTTCTTTAGCGGTTCTAAAACAACTACAAACGAGGTATACAATGCTAATGCAAGTAGGGGAACAGGCAGAGCAGAGAGCGTAAACAATCGTATCAGAGAAATCAAAAAGTCATACAGTGAGTTCGTAAGCCGTAGGGCTTACGCACCCACTACAAACGAAAACGAGGTTAATACAGAAAATGTAGACATAGACGAGGACGCTTTAAGGGCTTGTGTATCAGATATTATGGGAATGACAGCATAAAGAAAAGGGGGAGGAAACCTCTCCCCTCTTTTTTTGTTTAGAATTAAAGTATATTTTAATATGATAAATAACAGAAGACAAGTTAGTATATTTTAATATGATAAATAATAGAAGACGAGTTAGTATATTTTAATATGACGAATAATAAAAATAAATAAAAAAAATAATAAAAAAGTATTGACATTGATTAAAATCCATGTTATAATTAAATCAGAAATTAAGAAATGAACTAACCAAAGTAAAGGAGAGATTGTAATGAGAACTTACTATTTAGAACCGAAATATGATGGCAGAAAAAGCTTTTATAAAAAAGCTTGGGTGAGAGAAAACGACGACAATACAATAGACCTTATCAGCTATGCAACTAAAGTTGCTACTATCAACACAAATATAATTCCTGCAACTTGTCATATAAACGGAATTTACAGCGCAACGACATTAAGACATATTAAAGAGTTCTTAAGACAGAACGATATACCCTGCGGTAGCAAAAACGACATAATAAATATGTATATGAATTAAAACATACTAAAATAGACAAACAACCTTTGAGTTGTTTGTCTATTTTTTTTATTATTTTGATATATTTTAATATGATAAATAGCAGAAGGTGATTGATATATTTTAATATGATAAATAAAAAAAATAATAATTTAGGTCTTGACTTTTTAACATTTTTGTTGTATAATATATTTAGAAAAACAAAGAACAAACAAAAATAATTCTAGCAGAAATATTTATAAGAAAAGTAATAAGATTAATAAAAAACTACTTGACAAATGAACATAAGTATGATATAATATATATATAAATTAAATAGCTTGCTTCTTGGTTGGTGCGACCTCCTTTCCTTGTCTGTTATCTTTACTTCCGCACCAACCTTTTTTTTTGTATATAATTTAAAGTATATTTTAATATGACAAAAGTCAAAAGACGGATTAGTATATTTAATATGATATTGTATTAAAAAAAATACTTGACATTTATAAACCGATATGATATACTTTAATCATAAAAGGAAGGGGAGATAAATATGAAACTCTATAAAGATAAAAAAACAGGCAAAAAATTATATCCAGTGTGTAATTGGGAAAATAATCAACATAAACTCTATAACGCACACGATAGAATAATGAATGCAATATACGATGGCGAAGCTGACTATGACCAATTAGAACGAATTGAAAAGGCTATGAGTGCCTTTGACAGTTGTGTTATTAATGGTATAGTGTATGCAACATACGAAAACAGCATACTAATTAAAGACTATATATGGGCATATAACGCAAGACAGAGGTGATATTGTGAAACATACATATTATGCTGTACTTACTACATATTATCCTAATGGTCTTGTAGTGTCAAGTATAGCTGGAACTGAGATTGCTAAAAAATGTCCTAAATGTGGCTTTAAATTTGTCGGAAATAAAGAGATATATATTAACTGGTACACTACTAAAGAAAACGCACAGAAGGCGGTTTTGAAAGCGAGAGAGCAAGGAGTATAAACCCCTTGCTTTTTTGTATATAAAGAAAAATCATATTAAAATATGTATAAAATTTGTATATAATATATTTTAATATGATGAATAAATTATGTCTTGACAAAGATATAAAAGTATGATATAGTATTACTAGAAAGAGGTGATGCGGTATGATTGATAAGCACTGAAATAAGCAGGGATTTAGCGATGTTAAAAACATTCGGAAATACCGTGGGTAATTTCTTTGTGCAATCGAGGTCGGCTTCAAAAACCTAAAAAAATGATAAAAACACCATGTTTTTTATGGCAAAAATTACAAAATTTCTTTGTGCAATCGAGGTCGGCTTCAAAAATGCTAAAAACACTATAAATATACTGGTATTTTTGATAATTTTTTTTGCACGAGTTCTCTATATCTTGATAATTTAAAAATGGAACAGTAATTTGAAAAGAGGTGTATTTTTATAAGAAAATTGGTTGATATTGAAACAGGTGAGGTTTTTGATAATGTAAAATATATAAGAATTGCGGAAAGTGATAAAGCTTATGAGATAATAAAATCAAAAAAGCTTTTCAACAAAAGTAATGAAAACTTTATATTCTTAACATACAAAATGTTAAAAGAAATTAATATCGACAAAGAAATATTTAAAAAAGAAGATATAACAAAAATTATTTATATAGCTTCGTTTATGAATTATGATTGCAAACTTATGTTAACAGAACGAACACCAATGACTAAAACAATTCTAAAGAAAAAAATAGGTATTAGTAATGATAGGTTTGATAAATTCTATAAAAAACTTATAGTTAATAAAGTGCTTGCAGAAAAAAATGGATATATTTACTTTAATGATAAAATTGCTTTTAGAGGTAAACCGTCTGACCGTTCAGATAACTTTACAAGAATTTATAGAGATAACATACAGAAAATATATGAAAATATTGATATTAGAGAGCATAAAAAATTATCAATTTTGTTCCTTATGATACCGTATTTAAATTTAAAATATAATATCATTTGTAAAAATCCATACGAAACAAATGAAGATTTAGTTGAACCTTTGACTTTAGGCGAAATGGCTGAATTATTTAGTATTAAAGAAAGGTCATTTATAACATCTATAAAATATCTAAAATCAGTAAAAGATATTAATGGCAATCCTCTAATTGCAGAAATAAGTATGTGTCCAGAAACAAGTGAAAATGTATTTATTATAAATCCTAAATTTATTTACGCAGGAAATGACTTTAGAGATGTAATAGCTGTTTGTCCTATGTTCAATTTGGCGACAGCAAAATGACTCTAATAATTTGCTAGTTTTTATCTTATTTTAATATGAATTTATTATCGGCTGTGTGCGTTGTTTATTTTACCAAAACAAAAGCACACGCCGATAATAATAAAAAAAATATATTTTAATATAATGATGCTAGAAGTATATTTTAATATGATAAAAAGTTGACGACATAAGGATTGTAAATATTTTCTTAAATTCTAAAACAAAAAAAATTATATTAAAATATATTCTGTCCGAAAATTACAAAGATAAGACGGGGTTGCTTAAGTGGCTCTGTCTATTTTAGAAGTTTTAATATATTTTAATATGATAATGCAAGAAGTATATTTTAATATGATTTTTTTTTATTAGAATAATATATTTTAATATGACGAATTATAAAATATTTAAATAACTATTGACAATAAATACTATGTGTGATATAATCAAATCAGAGTTAAGAAAGAAACAAAAAGAAGGAGGGGGTAATTAAAATGAAAACAATTAATATTTATGACAATGACGCTGAAAATCTTTATAAAACGGCAGATGCTAATGACACTACTATTGCTGAAATAATTTGGTTATTAATGGACTATATGGATGACTTACGAGAGGATAATGGATTATTATAAATGAGAAAAAGGAGGGTCAGAAATGAAATTAAAAGATGTATTACATAACAGCAGTGAGCTTTTAGTTGATATTAGAGATGCTAGAACAAATAAAACTATTATAAAAGCTACACAAAGAGAAGCTATTAAAATGTATAATGATAAATACGAGGTAGTTAATAGTTTTAGAAGTCCGTTTCTTAGTTGTATGACCGTTGCAAAAGTAGTACAAAAAGAATGATTATTAAAAGATAGTTATATATAATAAATTAAGATAGCATAATTGCTATCTTTTTTTTTTGTATATAGAATTTTGTATATTTTAATATGATAAAAAATCTATAATTAAAATAATATATATATTATATTTTAATATTATAAACTTCATATTAAAATATATTAAAATCTAAAAATAAAAAATAAAAAAATAAAAATAACTATTGACAAATAGGATATTTGGTGTTATACTGTAATCACAGTAAAGATAACAAGAACTTAAAACAAGGAGGATTTAAACATGAGAAAGGTTGAAACAACAAAAAT
>CAMEUC010000042.1 GCA_945937855.1 uncultured Clostridium sp.
GGGAATACCCGCGTATGCCTTGGAGAGTTTGATCTTTTAAAAAAATCATACAAAACGTAGGCTGAGAAGCAGTAACATACAAACTACAATTTATATAATAAAAAAACGGAGGAAAGTATGCTAAATATTTTATTAAATATAATAAAAATAGCATTTTTATTAGGATTTTTAATATTCATACATGAAGGAGGGCACTTCCTAGTTGCAAAATTATGCAAAATAAAAGTTAAAGAATTTGCAATAGGATTTGGCCCTGTAATTTGGAAAAAACAAGGCAAAAAAACCAAATATGTATTAAGGCTGATACCACTAGGAGGCTTTGTTGACTTATTAGGTGAAGAACAAGCAGTAGATGAAGAAGGCTCTTTTAGTAAAGCTAGTAGCTTAAAGAAAATTGCAATATTATTAGCAGGTGGAATGGTAAATATTATATTTGGATTAGCAGTTTATTTTATATTAGTAACAACCTTAGGAAACTTTGTATCCACAACAGTTGACCAAACTGTGGAAACTTATGCGGCTCAAACAGATGGAATTCAAGAGGGAGATAAAATAATCCAAGTAAATGGAAAAGAAATAAAAAGAAAAAGCCAAATAGATAAAATATTAGAAAAAAATAATGGAGAAGAAATTAATTTAATTATAGAAAGAAATAACGAACAAATAGAAATGACTTTAACACCAACTTTAGAAGAAAGCGAAAATACCACAAGAAAATATTATTTAGGAATAATTTTTAAAGTAGCTCCAAAAAGCTTTACTGGAAATCTTTACTATGGATTTTGGGACACAGTAGAATTTTCAGTTTCAATAATAGATAATATAAAACAACTATTTACGGGAAATGTTGGAGTAGACCAATTAACAGGTCCTGTTGGAATTTCTGAGGTGGTTGTAAAAACTAAAAACACATCACAATTTATATACATTTTAGCACTTATATCTCTATCTTTAGGAGTAACAAACCTATTACCAGTGCCTCCTCTAGATGGTGGAAAAATTTTATTGATACTAATAGAATGGGTTATTAGAAAACCAATAAAAGAAAATGTAAATGCAGCAATACAAATGACAGGATTTTTCCTAATAATGGGATTGGCAGTTTTGGTAACATATAATGATGTGCTAAGAATATTTTAATTAATGTGGTGAGAGGTGTGAAGTGCACTTCCCACATCCCACTTCGCACTTCAAGTATAAAAAGGAGATAGATTTCAAAATGTCAAACGCAGTAAGAGAAGTATTTAATGATTACACTAAAGGAAGTAATATTTTAGATGCTATAATCGAAAATGTAAATTTATACAAAAAAACAAATAAATTAGAAATAGATTTAAAAACAGATAAAAAAATAAATGTTGGAGAAATATACTATTTTGAAGAATATTTAAAAAATCAGTTTAAGATTAATAATATAGATATTGAATTTAACTACACAATAGACATAGAAAATACTATTGAACAAGATTGGGAAAACATTGAGAAATATCTGTCAAAAAATTTTCCACTTATAAAAACTATTCTTCAAGGAAGTAGAGTAGAAGTAGATGGAAATACTGTTTATGTGGTTCTAAAAACAACAAATTCTGCATTTTTACACTCATATAATATAGATAAAGTTTTGGAGGATTTAATTAAAAAACTTTATAATCAAAAAATGAAGGTTAAATACAAAGAAGAAGTAGAAGAAGATTACGAAGAAAAACAAAAACAATATTTAGAGCAACTTGGAAAAGATGCTTGTCAAACAATAATGGAAAACAATAAAGTAAATATGGAATTTTTACAAGCAGAAGCGGAAAATGCCCAACCTGTAAACAAGTTAGATATAGATGACCCAGTAATAATAGGAAGAAGTGCAAATATTAAAGAACAAGTTGTAAAAATTAAAGATTTAACAGCAGACTATGGAAAAGTTGCATTAGAAGGAAAAGTAATTTCTACAGATTCAAGAGAATTAAAAAATGGAAAAACCTTAGCAATGTTTAACTTATATGATGGGACAAGCACAATTACTTGTAAATCTTTTATAGACCCTAAAAAACAAGATTTAGAAGGAATACTAAAAAGAATTAAAAATTCAGGAAGGCTTAAAATTCAAGGAAATGCACAATACGATAACTTCGCAAAAGAAATTGGAGTTATTGCAAATGTAGTAGTAGAAATACCAGCTATTGCTGAAACAACCAGAATGGATAATGCAAAAGAAAAAAGAGTAGAATTACACTTACATACTCAAATGAGCCAAATGGATGCAGTATCATCTGCAACAGATTTAATTAAACGCGCAGCAAAATGGGGAATGAAATCAATTGCTATTACAGACCATGGTGTAGTTCAATCTTTCCCTGAAGCAAACCACGCAGTTGAGGATAACAAGTTAGATATAAAAGTAATATATGGTGTAGAGGCATATTTAGTACCAGATGAAGAAATTCCAGAAGGAGTAGAAGAGGGTTACAAAAAAGTAAGACCATACCACGCAATAATTCTAGCAAAAAATCAAAAAGGATTAAGAAATTTATATGAACTTATTTCGGTAACACATTTAAACTACTTCCATAAAAGACCAAGACTATTAAAAAGTGTTTTTGATAAATATAGAGAAGGCTTAATTTTAGGAAGTGCCTGTGAACAAGGAGAACTTTATAGAGCAATTGTAAATAAAAAGCCAGAAGAAGAAATAAAAAGAATTGCTTCTTATTATGATTACTTAGAAATCCAACCACTTGGAAATAATGCTTTTATGCTAAGAGATGGAACAGTATCTAGTATGAAAGAATTAGAAGATATAAATAAAAAAATAGTAGACTTAGGAGATGAGCTTGGAAAGCTAACAGTTGCAACTTGTGATGTGCATTTTATGGACCCACAAGATGAAATTTATAGAAGAATATTAATGGCAGGACAAGGATTTGCAGATGCAGATAATCAAGCACCATTATATTTAAGAACAACAGAAGAAATGCTTAATGAATTCTTATATTTAGGAAACGAAAAAGCATATGAAGTAGTTGTAACAAACACAAATAAAATATCAGATATGTGTGAGGCAGTTTGCCCAATATCAAAAGAAAAATGTCCACCAGTAATTGAAGGTGCAGAACAAGAAATAGAAGAGATTTGTACGAATAGAGCAAAAGAATTATATGGTGATCCATTGCCAGAAATAGTGCAAGCAAGACTAAAAAGAGAATTAGACTCAATTATAAAAAATGGATTTTCAACATTATATATAATTGCACAAAGACTTGTTAAAAAATCTAATGATGATGGATACTTGGTTGGATCAAGAGGTTCAGTTGGATCATCATTTGTAGCTAACATGCTTAGCATAACAGAGGTAAATTCACTTCCACCACATTATAGATGCCCAAAATGTAAATATTCAGATTTTACAGACTATGGAATACCTAATGGTGTAGACTTACCAGATAAAACTTGTCCAAAATGCGGAGCTAATTTGTGTAAGGACGGAATGGATATTCCTTTTGAAACTTTCTTAGGATTCAATGGAGATAAAGAACCAGATATAGATTTAAACTTTTCCGGAGAATATCAAGGAAAAATACACAGATATGCAGAAGTAATATTTGGAAAGGGAAAAACTTTTAAAGCAGGAACAGTTGGAACAATAGCAGATAAAACGGCTTTTGGATATGTAAAAAATTATTTTGAAGAAAGAAACATACCGGTAACAAATGCTGAAATTTCAAGATTAGTTCAAGGATGTGTGGGAGTAAAAAGAACAACAGGACAGCATCCTCGGTGGAATTATAGTTGTACCACATGGAAGAGAAATATATGAATTTTGCCCAGTACAACATCCTGCAGATGACCCAAATTCAGATATTATAACAACACATTTTGATTACCACTCAATAGATAAAAACCTATTAAAGCTAGATATGTTAGGACACGATGATCCTACAGTAATAAGAATGCTACAGGACTTAACAGGAATAGACCCAAAAACAATACCACTAGATGATAAAGACACAATGAGCTTATTTACAACAACAAAAGCATTGGGTGTAACAGAAGAGCAAATAAACTCACCAATTGGAAACTATGGAATTCCTGAATATGGAACAAAATTTGCAAGAGGAATGCTTTTAGATACAAAGCCAACAACTTTTGAGGAACTAATTAGAATTTCTGGATTATCACACGGTACAGATGTATGGTTAAATAACTGTCAAGACTTAATAAACTCTGGAACAGTAACACTTATGGAAGCCATATGTACTAGAGATGATATTATGACCTATCTAATGAAAAAAGGACTAGAACCAGGAGATGCCTTTAAAATAATGGAGGTTGTACGTAAAGGAAAGGCAACAAAAGACCCAGAAAAATGGGCAAGCTATGAAGAAATAATGAGAGAACATAATGTTCCAGAATGGTACATGGAATCTTGTAAAAAAATAAAATATATGTTTCCAAAAGCTCACGCAGTAGCTTATGTAACCATGGCATTTAGAATAGCATGGTTTAAAGTACATATGCCACTTGCTTATTATGCAGCATACTTTTCTATAAGAGGTGCAGAAGATTTTGATGGAGAAATAATGCTGGGTGGAAAACAAAGAGTAAAAGACAAAATGAAAGAATTAGATATGCTTGGAAATAATATGTCTGTAAAAGAAAAAGGTATGTATACAGTTCTAGAACTAGTAAACGAAATGTATGAAAGAGGATATGAATTTTTGCCAATAGATTTATACAAATCTGATGCAAAAAAATTTAAAATAGAAGACGGAAAAATAAGACCTCCATTTTCAAGTATAGCAGGACTTGGAGGAGTTGCAGCAGAAAGCATACAAAAAGCAGTAGAAGAAGAACATGGAAAATTCATATCAATAGATGAATTCCAATTAAAATCAAAAATAGGAAAATCTGTAATAGAAATGCTAACAAAATTTGACTGCTTAAAAGGAATGAGCAAAAGCAATCAATTAAGTCTATTTGACTGCTAGTTGGGTTTCATGTTTTGTATTTTAAAATATATTTCAAGTGATGTAGGGACGCATGATTGTGTCCTGATTATATAGCCTTTATATTACAAAAATATTACAGTTTAATTACATTTAATCGAAAAATATTGTATTTGGTAAAATTATACTATAAAATCTTAAAAGAAAACAAAAGAAAGGAAATGATTTTTTATGAGTTTAAAGAAAAAAACAATAGCATTATTTTTAATTGCATTTGCTATATTACTAATAACTCCAAGTATGGTAAATGCAACAACTTACACATATTCAGATAATGAACAAGGAATAGAATGGAGCTATGAATTAGATAGTAGTGAAAATGTTGTAAATTTAAAATGTAATACAACAAGCAAAATAGGAGCAGTAACAATACCATCTACTATAGACGGAAAAACTGTAATATCAATAGGAAATTCAAAGAATAGCTATGAAGATGGAGCGTTTAAAAATTGTGCAGGAATAACAGCAGTTACGATACCAAATACAATATCAACAATAGGATATAGAGCTTTCTATAATTGCACAGGTTTAAAAACAGTAACAATACCAAATAGTGTAACAAAAATTGGTAGTGGAGCTTTTGCTGGTTGCTCAGGATTAACAACAGTTAATTTATCGGAAAATCTTACTTCTATTGAAACCTATGCATTTCAAAATTGCACAGGATTAAAATCAATAACAATACCAAACAGTGTAACTAGTGTTGAAGCAGGAGCATTTCAAAGTTGCAGTGGGCTAAAAGAGATAACTCTTTCAAATAGTCTTAGTAAAATATCTGATAAGACTTTTGAAAATTGCACAGGACTTACTAGTGTTGTAATACCAAATTCTGTTACAACCATAGAAGGAGAGTATTCAAACATATATGGAGCCTTTGGTAATTGTAAAAACCTAGAAAAAATTTTGATTCCAGATACAGTTGCAAGTATTGGAACAGGAGCATTTAGAGATTGCCCTAAACTTACAATATATGGTAACGATGGACAAACTTCTAAAGAATATGCAGAAGCAAATGGAATAAATTTTAAATACATATCTCAGTGGGATGAAACAGATGTAGGTGATGATATAACACCACCTACATTGGAAAAATTAAGAATAGAAAATAGTGCTGGTTTTAAATATGATTCAGGAACAGGATACTATTTTGTATCTCCTAATACAACTATATCAATCAAAGCAACTTTTAATGAATTAATATATGGAAATACAGCTCCAACATTAACAATTAAATGTGGAAATGGTGAAAAAATAGAACTTTCAAATGGAGTAATAACAGGTTCATATATACTTTATACTTATACTATAAAAGAACAAGATGTAGGAATAATTTCTGCAGTAGAAATGTCTGGTGGAGATGTGGTAGATGAAGCAGGAAATGCTGTGACAGAATATACTTGTCCTACTTTAACAGATAGTATATGGGGCGATTTTGTTTATGCTAATGGCTCTGGAATTGTAACTGATCCAGGGGATACTAATAATCCGGGAGAAACACCAAAAGATGAAAATCAAGGAACAGATAGTAAAGACGAAAACGAACAAAATACAACAGATGGCAAAAAAGATGATACTACAGCAAAACAAGAATTACCTAAAGCAGGAAAAATGACAATAATTTCAATACTAATTGCTGCAATTATTGCAGGTACAACAAGTTTTATTAAAACAAGGAAATATAAAGGAATATAACAAAAGTAAAGGGGAATGAAAAATGGAAGAAAACAAAGAAGAAGTAAAAAAAGAGGAATCAACAATTAATACTGATGAATTAAAAAAAGAAACATCAGAAACAGTAGGGAAAGTAAAAGACACAATAAAAGATTTAAAAATTAAAGATGAAACAATGAATGCAAAGAATTTTGTAAAGGATATGGTAAAGGATCCAATAAGTAAAACATCAGAAATTACAAAAGACAAAGATAATAAATACTTAAAAACATCTGTATTTATGATAATAGTATGGATGCTTGTAGAATTTATATTCTCTGCTGTATATTATAGTCAATATAGCTCATTTGGAAGAACTATATTATCAATAATAAAGAGTACACTTTCACCACTTTGTATAGTATTAGCTTTAACACTAATAATTTTTGTACTAAATAAAAAGCACAAAAAATCTTTAACAACAGTGCTTTCAACAGTTGTTACTGTATATATACCAATGATAATTGCATCAATTGTTCATCTATTATATTTAATAGACTATCAAATGGCAAAAATTACAACACCAGTAACAATGCTTGCAACATTTATAACAATTGTTTTATCATATTTTGCAATGGAAGATATATTTGAAGAAGAAACAGAACTTGGAACATTTAAAAAATTTGTATTAGTAGAAGTAATCTATTTTGCTGTTGCAATAGTTGTATCATTCCTAGGAATATCAATGTATATATAATTATAAAAAAAGTAAAACCCTGTGTTAATATAACATGGGTTTTATTTCTTTTAATGAATTTTGGAATAAGGGAAATGTTCAAAAAGGTAATTTTTTTACTTTTGTCATCAAAAGTCATTTTATTTTTTGTATATAATCTAGACAATTGTAAAAAAATAGTATATAGTTGTAAAAAGAAATATACAAAGAATTTTGGAGGTAATATAAATGGAATTCCATGCAAATGAAGGAAAAAATGTAGAAATAGAAGTAAATGGAAAAGTATATTTAAGACATGCAATAAAAACAAGATTTGTAAAACAAGGAGAAGATTATATAGAAATATTTAAAGAATATGTTATGCCATTATATGAAGAAGGAGATATTGTTTCATGTAGTGAAAAAATTATAGCATTATGCCAAAACAGAGTGGTAAAAAGAGAAGATATAAAAATAGGATTTTGGGCAAAATTTCTATCAAAATTTGCATCACATCCAGATACGGGTGTTGGAGTTGGAGAAACAATAAAAATGCAATATGCAATAAACAAAGTAGGTCTTTTAAAAGTATTATGGGCGAGCTTTGCAAGCGCTGTTACAAAATTATTTGGTAAAAAAGGTGTATTTTACGAAATTGTAGGACAAGAGGTAAGTGGGTTAGATGGTTTTTACGACCACATTTGGTCTGAGTATAGAGATATAGGAATAGAAAATCCAGAAAATCCTTCTCAAGTATGCAATGAAATAAAAGAAAAATTAGGAATATCATGTATGATAGTAGATGCCAATGACTTAGGACAAGAATTATTAGGAATATCAGATGATATTGCAGGAAGAGAAGAAGAATTACTTGGGATAATAAAAGATAATCCAGCTGGACAAGGTAGAGAGCAAACTCCAATAATATTAATAAGGGAAAAAATATCTAATTAATGCTATATTTTGTTAAATATTTAGAAAAATTTAAATTATGTCTTGACAAAACATAAAAAATTATTTAAAATAATAAATGCGTTTGTATTAGACGGTGGATGTAGCTCAGCTGGTTAGAGCGCTGGTTTGTGGCACCAGAGGCCGTGGGTTCGAGTCCCATCTTCCACCCCACAAACAAGCGCTTAAAGATAAAAAAATAAATATTGGGGTGTAGCCAAGCGGTAAGGCACCAGACTTTGACTCTGGCATTTCGGCGGTTCGAATCCTCCCACCCCAGCCAAAATAAAAAAAAGAACCAGTTTATGGTTCTTTTTTTGTGGTAAACTAAAGGGGAGGATTCGAAAAGGAAGTTGCCAAGTTTCGGGCAGGTTAAAGCCTGCCGAAACGCAGGTAAAAAATGTCCAGTGGACATTTTTTCTGACGCGGCTCGCCGAACCTCCCACCCCAGCCAAAATAAAAAAAAGAACCAGTTTATGGTTCTTTTTTTGTG
>CAMEUC010000043.1 GCA_945937855.1 uncultured Clostridium sp.
GATTTGATTGGAGGATTCATGAAATATATAAATAAGGAAAAATTAAATGTATTTAAAAATTTAAAAAATGATGATTATTTTGTAATAACAGATTTTGACCATACACTTACAACCCCAAAAAGTGAAACTTCCGTAGGATTAATTCCTCATTATGTAGGAGGAGAACTTTTAATAAAAAGAACAAAAATTTTTGAGTTTTATAGACCGCTAGAATTAGACTATACAATAAATGCTGAGGACAAAAAGAAAATAATGAAAGAATGGGCTCAAAAAAGCTTCCAGCTATTATCAGATTATATAACAGAGGACAATATAGAAAAAGCAGTTGAAAATGCAAATATTTATTTAAGAAGCGGAGTAAAAGAATTTTTTAAAGAAATGTACAACAAAAATATTCCAGTAATAGTTATGTCTTCTGGTATGGGCAATGTTGTAAAAAGGTTTTTGGAAAAAGAAAATTGTTTATTTAATAATATGACTATTGTTTCTAATTTTTTCGAATTTAAAAATGGAAAAGCGAGTATTAACTTAGATAATGTTATGGCTACATCAAATAAGGAATATATAAGAATTTCTGAAAATGTTAGAAAAAATATAGAAACTAAATCTAAGGCATTATTATTTGGAGACTTAATAGAAGACATAAAAATGGCAAAAAGGGAAAAACTAGCAGATACATTAACTTTTGGATTTTTAGATGAAAATGTAGAAAAGAATTTGGAAAGATATAAAGAGCATTTTGATGTTATATTAACTGATGAGAGCGATTTTAATGATGTAAAAAATATTTTAAAATAATAAAAAATTAAAAAAGGAGGATTTTAATATGGCAGTAAATTGGTTTGGACAAACGGTAGATGAAACAATTGCTACACTAAAAACAGATGTAGAAAAGGGATTATCTCAAGATGAAGTAAAGAAAAGACAAGAACAATATGGACTAAATGAATTAAAAGCAAAAAAGAAAAAAAGTTTATTTGTAAAATTTTTAGAACAATTTAAAGATTTTATGATAATAATTTTAATTATTTCTGCAATTATTTCTGGAGTTATTGGAGTAGCACAAGGAGAAGGAATTACAGATACAATAATAATTTTGATAGTTGTAATAGTTAATGCAATAATAGGTGTAGCACAAGAAAACAAGGCTGAAAAATCTTTAGAGGCTTTGCAAAAACTAAGTTCACATGTGGCAAAAGTTATTAGAAATGGAAAACTTGAAGTAGTTCCATCTAAAGAATTAGTACCAGGGGATATAGTTGTATTAGATACAGGAGATTATGTTCCAGCAGATTTAAGAATAATAGAAGCAATAAATTTAAAATCTCAAGAGGCTGCATTAACAGGAGAATCAGTTCCTGTGGAAAAAATGTCAGCAAAAATTGATGATGAAAAAATAGGAATTGGTGACAGAATAAATATGTTATTCTCATCAAGCTTAATTACTTATGGTAGAGGAAAAGCAGTAGTTGTAGAAACTGGAATGAATACAGAAGTAGGTAAAATAGCAGATATAATAAACACTGCAGAAGAAACAGGAACACCACTTCAACAAAAGCTAAACAAATTAGGAAAAACATTAGGAATAGTTGCACTAGTTATATGTGCAGTAATATTTGGAGTAGGACTTTTATATGGAAAAGAACCAATTCATATGTTTATGACAGCTGTAAGCTTAGCAGTTGCAGCAATTCCAGAAGGTTTACCAGCAGTATTTACAATAGTTCTTGCAATTGGTGTACAAAGAATGGTAAAAAGAAATGCTATTGTTAAAAAATTGCCAGCAGTTGAAACTTTAGGAAGTGCATCAGTAATATGTTCTGATAAAACAGGAACATTAACACAAAATAAAATGACAGTAGAAAAAGTATTTTGTGATGGAGTTTTAGTAGATTTAGATAATGCAAAAAATATGATAGATATACAAAAACTTGTATATTCAAGTATGTTGTGTAATGATACAAAAATATCAGACGAAAAAGAATTAACAGGAGACCCTACAGAAACAGCTTTGGTAGATATGGCATTTAAACTTGATTTTGACCCATCTGTATATGGAAGATTCCCAAGAGTAGCTGAAATACCTTTTGACTCAGATAGAAAATTAATGACAACTGTACATGAAGAAAATGGAAAGTATGTAGTTTATACAAAAGGTGGAGTAGATGAGCTTTTATCAATTTGTAATTCATATATATTAAATGGAGATGTAAAGCAAGATTTAGACGAATATAAAGAAATTATTAGAAAAAACAATATGGAAATGGCACAAAATGCATTAAGAGTTTTAGCAATGGGATATAAAGTATTAGACCATAAACCAGAACATGAAGAAATATTAAACTTAGAATCTAATTTAACATACATTGGAATGGTTGGTATGATAGATCCACCAAGATTAGAAGTAAAAGCAGCTGTTGAAGAATGTAAATCAGCAGGAATAAAAACTGTAATGATTACAGGAGACCACAAAATTACAGCTATTGCAATTGCAAAAAGTTTAGGAATATTAGAAAATGAAGACGAAGCAATAACAGGAACTGAATTAGAAGAAATGAGTGATGAAGACTTAATTAAAAATGTAAGAAAGTATTCTGTATATGCTAGAGTATCTCCAGAACATAAAGTAAGAATAGTAAAAGCATGGCAAGCCAATGGAGAAATTGTTGCTATGACTGGTGATGGAGTAAATGATGCACCTTCTCTAAAAATTGCAGATATTGGTTGCGCAATGGGAGTTGTAGGAACAGATGTTGCAAAAGAAGCGGCAGATGTAATACTAACAGATGATAATTTTGCAACAGTAGTTTCAGCAGTAGAAGAAGGAAGAAGAATATATGATAATATATTAAAAGCAATTCAATTCTTGCTATCAAGTAATATTGGTGAAATAGTTGTATTGTTTGTAGCAATATTAATAACACCATTACTTGGAAAAGCATTTAATATAGATATAACTTTAATTGAAACATTATTACCAATACACATATTATGGATTAACCTAGTAACAGATTCACTTCCAGCTTTAGCACTAGCAGTAGATCCAGCGGCAAAAGATGTAATGCAAAGAAAACCACTAAAAAATACTAAAAAAGGTATATTTACAAAAGGAATGACTTGGAGAATAATATATCAAGGAATAATGATAGGATTACTTACACTAACAGCATTTATAGTTGGTTTAAGCACAAAAGGAGTAAGCCAAGAAGAAAAAGTACAAATTGGTCAAACTATGGCATTTTATGTATTAGCATTATCTGAACTTGTTCATGTATATAATATAAGAGACAATAAAAAATCAATTTTCAAAACAGGAATATTTAATAATAGTAAACTAATTTTAGCTACATTAGTATCAGCATCATTAATGTTTATAATACTATTTATTCCGGCATTAAGAGAGATATTTAAGTTAGCAGTATTACCAACTGCACATATATTAGAAATAGTATTGCTAGTATTAGCACCAGTAGTAATAGTAGAGCTATTAAAACTATTAAAAATAAATACAACAAAAGATGAAGTATAACTATTAATATATAGATTGGAAATCGGTAAAAAAACTCAGGGTTTAGCAAAAACTAAAACCTGAGTTTTTTGTTTTCAGCTTTTAAAATTTGTAACTTTACATAAAATATAGTATAATAGTATTGATGTAGGCAAGAACCTACTACAATATCAAAATAAACGGGCAGTCAATACGATTGTCAAGTCCGAAAGGGCGGAAAGGATTATCATGATTAAACAGTACAAGAAGCGGAAATACACTATGAAGGCCGAAAAGGTCACACCAGGTACTGAACTCTACAACTACCTCGGAAGAAAATGAAAGAATGGAATTTCAATATGATTTTGGCGATAATTGGAGATTTAATATTATATTAGAAAAAATATTAGACAGAGATTATTAATAAAAAGTTGCTGCTCAACAAAAAATATAATGAACCTCCAAAAAAATTTAAAAAATATTTGTAATAACCGAAAGTCAAAAAGTTTCTTGAAAATATAGATAAATTTATCAAAATGTAGTATAATAGAAAAAGAGGTTGATTTTATGCTAAAATTATATTTAGATAATTGTTGTTATAATAGATTATTTGATGATTTAACACAAGAAAAGGTTAATCTAGAAGCAAATGCTATAGAGAATATATTTCGAAAGCATATAAATAAAGAAGTAGAAATTTATAAAAGTATGGCAATAGATTTTGAGATATCAAAAATTAAATCAGATAACAAAAAAAGACAAGTAGAAGATTTATATGATGCAATGGAATTAACAGAAATTGATTATTCCGAAGAAATAAAGCAAAGAGCAATAGAATTAAGGCAATACAATATAAAAGACATGGATTCATTACATTTGGCTTTTGCAGAAAGTGAAGATGTGGATTATTTTATTACAACTGATAGACTATTAATAAATGCTTCAAAAAGAGCAAATTTGAAGATTAAAGTTATAAATCCAATAGAATTTATTATGGAGGTGATTTAAATGGCAGTAACAGTAAGAGAATTAGAAAAAATAAGAAGAGAAGGTCTTAAAGCTTTAAAAGATAAATTAGGTGTTGAAGGTATGATAAAATTCATACAGATGTATAGTGATGGAAAAGGAGACTATACAAAGGAAAAGTATGAAAATCCAGAAGAATTAACAATAGAAGATTTTGAAAAATTTTTAGAAGAGAATTAAACTAATTTAAAAACTATTCCTAAAAATAGGAGTAGTTTTTTTATGCAAAAATCATCGTTCTAATTGAACCCTCATAGGAATACAATTAAACAAAAGTATTCTTATGGGGGTTTATGCATTATGAGAGGAATATCAATAGAAGAACGAGCAGTTAGCTTAGCACAATATATAATAGATACAGGAGATACGGTAAGAGGGGCAGCAAAGAAATTTGGTGTTTCTAAAAGCACGGTACACAAGGATGTAAGCGAAAGATTAATACATATTAATTATGCACTTGCACAAGAGGTTAGAAAAATTCTAGATGAGAATAAGGCAGAAAGACACATAAGAGGAGGAATGGCAACAAAACTAAAATATAGTAGAGAAAAAACAGGATAGGAGAAACACAATTCTACAAAATCTTACATATTATATTATAATCCCTTAGATTTTTTTGAGGTGATATAATATGCAAATAAAACAAGGAGATATTATAGGAAGAGATTCGTATAATAACGATATATTATTTTTTGTAGATAGAATATTAAAAATAAATAAAACAAAAAAAATTGCAATTTTAAAGGGAATAAACATAAGAATTGAAGCAGATGCTCCAATTGATGATTTGAGAAAATTAGATGCGAAAAAAGCCAAAGACTTTATAAGACAACTAGAAAATTTAGAATATAAGCAAATAGGTAATAGCAGAGAAAAAATTTTAGAAAGCACTGGTAAAATACTACATTTAGATGGCGATAAAAGATATAGTGAAAAAACCTTGAAATATTACAAAAAAATGGGATTAAATGCTGTCGTTAAAAATATAGCAGAAAGCAGACAACCACAATTTGTAATACCATTATTGAAAAAATATCAACCAGACATATTAGTAATAACTGGGCATGACTCAATGATGAAAAATGGTAGAAATTATTTTGATATTTATAATTATAGAAACTCTAAATATTTTATAGATTCTGTGGTTAATGCGAGAAAGTGGCAGAATTCATCTGATAAATTAGCTATTTTTGCTGGTGCCTGTCAGAGCTTTTACGAGGCAATTATGGAGGCAGGAGCGGACTTTGCATCCTCTCCAGGAAGAATATTAATAGATTTTATAGATCCAATAATTGTAGCAAATAAAATAGCTACAACAGAAAAAAATATATATATATCTGCAAAAGAAATTTCCAAGTTGATAAAAGAAGGAGAAAAAGGAGTTAGCGGAATAGGTACGAGAGGCAAGAAAAAACTTTGTAAAAAAAACCTGTAACATTTCTGAAATAACAATGTCATACAAATGTAATAAAAACACGAAAGCTTAGAACCACAATGCGTTTGACTTAATTACACGATATAACATTTTTTGACATTTTTTTATACTGATGATATAATCTGCCTAAGTTGACATATAGAATTAAAGGTGTGTGATATCATGATTTTAAAAAATGACATTTCAACCATTAAGGCAGAATTAGGGGACAGAAAAGGACAAAAGATAATGATAAAAGGAACATTAGGAAGAAATAAAGCTTTTGAAGAAGAAGCTATTTTAAAAGACACATATTCCAATGTTTTTGTGGTAGAAGATAAAGTAAAAGATACAAATGCAAGTTATAAATATACAGATATTCTCACTAGAGAATTAGAGGTTTCAATATTTGATGGACAAAATTTTAATCCATTAATATTGCCAGCAAGAAACTAAAGACAAAAAATCAATATTTTATAAAAATTCCTATGAAAATAGGAATTTTTTATTTTTTCCTTAATATAATGTAATATTACAAATTAAGGAGGGATTTATATGGCAGTAGAAACAGCCAAGGACAAGATAAAGCTTAATCAAATAATGGGTCAAAAACAAGAAATTATAACTATAGATGGAGATGTTATTGTAAACGATATAAAACCAGATGTACTAAAAGTTATAAACACAAATGGAATATTATGTATATATAAAAAAGAGGTTCTAAATGGTAAGATAAAATTGGAAGGGTGTATTAATACATATATAATATACTTAGCAGATGATGAAAACAGTAGTATAAGAACTATTAATACAAGTTTAGATTTTGCAGAATTTATAGATATGGAAAATTGTACTGAAGGAATGACTTTAGATGAAACTCTATGCATTAAAGGTTTTGAAACAAAAGTATTAAATGGAAGAAAACTACATGTTAAGGCATTTGTAGATGCTAATATTAAGGTTTGTTCAAACAATGAGGTAGAAGTAATTACAGACATTAATAATAGTGAAGACGAACTCCAAATGCTTAATTGTAATAAAAATGTAATGTCATTAATTGGAGAAAATACTTCAAAAACTGTATTGAAAGATACTATTGATTTAAAAACAGAAGATGAATTAGCAGAAATAATGAAAGTAGATTTTTCTTTATCAGATATGGAAACAAAAACAAGTTATAATAAGATACTAATAAAGGCAAATGCAAATGTAAGAATAATGTATCTAACAGAAGATAATAGAATAAGTGAAGCAGGTTCTCAAATACCGTTAATGGGATTTATAGATATGCCAAATGTTAGTGACACATCAGAATGTATGGCAAAAACAAAACTTAAAAATTTGATTATAAAACCAAATAACACAGAAGAACATTCTTTATATATAGAAGCAGATATTGAGCTATTCTGTAGAGCATATGAAAGAAAAGAAATGAATATGATAGAAGACATGTATAGTATTTCAAATAATGTAGATTTAAAGAAAAGTAGGGTAAGAGCCGCAACAGAACAATTTGATATAAGAGAAAATTTTGAGGTAAAAGAAAAACTTACTAATCCAGAATTGCTATATGGAAGAATTTTAGGAATGAGTATTAGGCCTGTTGTTGAAGAAACAGAAATTAGAAATGGCAGAATAAAATATACTGGTAAATTAGAAGGCGAGATTATGGTTAGTAGCGAAAATAATGTAAATGCAGTAAATATAGAAATACCTTTTGATTTTGAAGTATTAAATAATCGCATTAAAGAAAATAGTGATGTTGATACAGAAATAAATGTAATATCTCAAAAATTAACAAATACTGATGATGGCTTAATAATAGAAGTAGATTTACAAGCAAATTTAAATATTCAAAATGATGAAGAAATAGAATTTGCACAGGATATTACTATGGAGGAATATGACAATCAAGATATATATAGTATGGTTATATATTTTGTAAAACCTGGAGATACATTGTGGAAAATTGCAAAAAAGTTTAGAAGTAGAGTAGAAGATATAGCAAGAGTAAATGGAATAGAGGATGTAAATAAAATTTATCCGGGGCAACAACTATATATTCCTAAATTTACAAGAAGTAGAATTGCAATATAAATATGGATAAAATTTATTCAAGAAAAAGGATAAAGATATTTTATTCTGATAGTAAAAAAATAAAGAAAAAAGTTACTTTTACTTTAGTAATAGCAGTTGCAACTGCAACAATTATATCTAGTATAAAATCAATAGATCCTATATTTGAAAATTTATGCAAAGAAAAAGCAATGACAATCGCAACAAAAATATTGAATACAGAATCTACAAAAGTTGTTCATAAATATGAGTATAAGGATATAGTACAAATTACAAAAAATGAAAATGATGGTACCAATATACTAAAAACAGATGTAACTGTTATAAATGATATAGCGTCAGATATTGCCGTAGAAGTAACTAATAGATTACAGGAAATAAAAGATGAAAAAATAGAAATTCCTGTAGGAGCGTTATTTGGTAATAAATATTTATCTGGAATGGGGCCGGGGATAGATATATCCATAATTCCAGCTGGGGACGTAACAACAGAACTAAAAACAGAATTTAAAGCACAAGGAATAAATCAAACAGTATATAGAATATATTTAGAGGTAATATGTAATGTAAATATTATTACGTCATATAAAACCATAGATACTCAGATAATAAACCAAGTTTTATTAGTAGAAACAGTAATTGTTGGAGATACCCCACAAACGTATTATAATTTGGAGGGGGTAAACACAAATACTGCATTAGAAATAATTGAGTAAATTGTAATTTGTGAGACACTACTTCTCAGCCTACCTTTTGTATGATTTTTTT
>CAMEUC010000044.1 GCA_945937855.1 uncultured Clostridium sp.
CTCTATTTCTCCTAAATGTTCTTCCATCTTGCCATCTAACATTAATTCCTCGTATAACCCTCTTTTGTGTTCTTTTAGGAATTTCTCCCTCATTCTTGAGAATCTCCCCTGTGCCATTTTCTTCGTTTTTGGTAATGCTACTTGTGGTATTTGGTAATCTCCCATTTGATTGTATGTTAATTCTATCATAATCATTTCTCCCTTCATTATTTTTTTCTTCATTATTATGATAATTTATTTTTTCATTATTAACAAATGTACGATTTGTTAATTTATAATTTTTTTCATAATTTATAACACTAGAATAGATTTCTCTTAATTCTTGTTCTGCAATATCACTTATTGCTGCACCTAATCTTGAAACAACTCTTTTATTATTAAAACTACTAATCATTTCAAAATCTGATACATTAAAATGTTCTGCTGGATCAATACCACATCTTTTCATTGCCATATATGATATTGATTTTGCAAGTAATACAATAAAGTTTCCCTCTAAATCTATATCTTGCATTCCCTCTAATAAGCTACCATCTAAAACTTCTTTTAAATCAACTAAATAATCTTGATAATTATCTTCAACTAAATTTATAGATGCTGAATATATTGCTTCTGCTAAATTAGATTTAACTTCTAAATTTCCAAAACTATTTTCTAGTGTTTCTATAATTCCATTTTCATAAGAAGGTTTTATTTCCCATAACTTAAAATCTTTATTTATACCACTATGTGTATCTGAAATATCAAAAACATGTCTTAATACATTTCTGCCATTTTCCATTGATAATAAGGCAATACCTTTTGCACCCTTATTAACCCATCTTCGTAATTTTTTATTCCAAGTTTCTATATCTGCACAAGCAGTAGCATTTGGTTTTTGAGCATATATTAACACTTGTTCATTAAAAGAATATTTGTAATTGTTACTCGCTGTATTTAAAAACTTAATCCAACTTTCTCCATTTTGAGTAATTTCTTTCAATGTTTCACTTGTCATTTCATTTATTAGTTGATATTTATTCGCCATCGGTTTCCTCCTTTCTCGTTTCTTGATAATTGAAATACCCTATTGTATTATGGTCTTTAATAAACTCTCGCAGTGCAATAATATTTAAAACATCAGGGTCTTTCGTTATTTCTTTTAAATCTTCTATTTTTAAATTAGAAATATCTTTTTCTGTTGATTTCCCAATACTTATTAACTTGTTATATGTTTCCATTCTTAAATTTCTTTTTCTAGGCATTTCACACCTCCTATTTTTAACAAATTAAAAAGAGCTAGATTTTTCTAACCCTTAATTTATCTTATTTTTTTTACCATATATTTTGTGTTTTTAATAAATTCAAATCCATTTTCATTATAAAAAGAAACTAATCTTTTCATAATTACATCTTTCTTCTTGTTTTTTTCTGAAATGTTTTGAAGTCCCTTACTTTTATTTACTACTCTTGGCTGTGGTAAAACTATTATTTTATCTATAATTGTATTTGCATAGTAATATAATATATCTTCAAGATTATCTATAATATAACTGCCTATACCACAACTCCTGAATTGTTTATTTATATAAAAGTCCTCTATATAAACTATTGTATCATCTTCATCAGCAATTTCTGGTTTGATATTTCCATCTTTACCAACTATAGCTGAAGCCATAGCCTCAAAATCCCAACCTCTGCAATCTGCTACATCACTCAATGTTATTCCAAATCTTGTAAAATCCATAAGTGTAAAAAATCTTCCTTTTATAGAACCTATTTGCATTTTTTCTTCTTCATCAGGATTAGTAACATATATATTCATAAAGAAATCCTTTATATATTGACTATCAAAATCCATTCCATCTATATGTGTTACAATATCTTCTCTTACATATTCTAATTCTGGTCTAACAATATACGCTCTAAAAGATAAAGAGTCCCAACCTAATTTTTCTAATTTATCTAATTTAATCATTTTTATCATTCCTTTCAAATATTCAAAAGAGAGCTAATAATCTAGCTCTCCGTCATTTATTATTTATCTTTATTTTGTTTACGCTTAATTATATAAGCTATTCCTAGTAAAGATAGAATTATTGCACTAGCAAATAATTTTATTTTGCTTTCAACTCCTGTTTTAGGAACTTCTATCTTTTTATTTTCAAAAGTAAATTCTATTGTATTTTCAGTTTCTTCTACTTGTGTATCATCTACGAATATACCTTTGTCATTGATTTCTACTTTAACAACTTTATCAGATAATTCATAATCTTTTGGTGCTTTTATTTCTTTAATGTAATATGTTCCATATCTTAATTCTTCAAATAAAGCTGTTCCATCTTCTGAATTAGATTTAACCTCTTTAATAAGTTTTGTACATTCTGGATCTTCGTATATTGCAAATATGAATTTGTCTTTAATAACTTCTTTTGTTTCAGTATCAATCTTAATTACCTTTACATTTTTTAGTATTGGCATATCTTTCATTTCTATTTTTTGAGTTTCTTTATCAGTTGTTACTGTGAATTTTATTTCTTCAGTAATTTCATAACCATAAGGAGCAGTAGTTTCTTTTAAGATATATGTTTTACCTTCTTCTAAACCTTTTACTTTATGAGGTTCTTTAGTAGATGTCCATTTATCTATTGTGTTACCATCTTCATCTATAACTTCTAGTTCTGCACCCTCTAATTCGTTTCCATTAGTTATATCTGTTTTTGTTATTTCTACTAATTTATCAATCATAACTACTTTTTGTGTTTCTTTATCTGGTGTTACAATAAACACAACATCAGTTGCTTTTACATAAGAATCTGCAACTATTTCTTCATGTAATGTATAAGTTTCTCCCTCAACTAAATTTTTGATTTTGTGTGGTTCTTTACCAGATACCCACTCATCAACTACTTTGTTGTCTTTATCTAATACTTGAATTGTTGCACCTTCAATTTCTTTTCCTGCAATATCAATTTTTCTCATCTCAACTATTTTGTCTATCATTTCAACTTTTTGAATATCTTTTTTATTTGTAACTTCAAATTCAACATCTGTTGCTACAACATATCCATCAGGAGCATATTCTTCATGTAAAATATATTTTTTACCTTCTTCTAGTCCATTTATGTTATGACTTTCTTTTGTAGATGTCCAACTATCGATTACATTTCCGTCTTTATCAGTAACAACAATTTCTGCACCCTCAATTTCTTTTCCACCTATATCTGCTTTTGTCATTGTTACTATTTTATCTATCATTTTAACTTGTTGTACTTTTGTTGTACTTTCAACTTTAAATTCTATTGTAGAAGCTCTTACATATCCATCAGGTGCAATTTCTTCTTTTAATTTATAAGTTTTTCCAACTACCAAGCCCTCTATTTTATGAGTCTTTTTAGTAGATGTCCATGTATCAACAACTTTATTATTTTCATCAATAACAGATAATTTTGCACCTTCAAGTTCATCATCTCCTGTTACAGATTTTTTAGAAAATTCAAACATTGTTGTATCATTAGATATATCTTTAATATCTTCATATACCTTTGTTGTTAAGTCTTTTTGTTCAAATTTTACTTCATATTTAGTCCAATTTAAAACTAATCCGTCTAAAGTTTTTGTTTCCTCTAATTCATAAGTTCCCATAGGTAAATTATCAACTTTTAAATTACCTTTTTTATCCAAATTATATTTCTTTATTTCTTGACCTTTAGTATATATTTTGCTTCCATCTGCATAATCAATAATATCTTCTTTTGCAGTAAGTTTGAATTCAATACCTGATAAATCAGAGGTATCAACCAATGATGTGTCAGCATCTTCTCTTAATGCTATTGTTTTATTTATAATTAAAGTGCCTGTAGGTTGTTCATTTTTCATTAAAACTTCTTTAATAAAATCTTCATCTTGATCTTTATCATAATCTCTTATTCCTTTTATTTCAAAAGTAACTGGTTTTTCTAATTGTAAGAAACCTTTTGGAGTTTTTATTTCATAAATTGCATAACTTCCAACTGGTAATTGTAAAGGAGTAACAACTGAACCTTTATCATCTTTGTTATTAGTAAAGCTTTTATCTGGTACTATCATATTATCTGCATTTGTTGTAAATGAAGTATATGTTGTACTACCAATTTTTTGTGAAATTGATTCTCCTTTTTTCCATATTATTTTTCCTGTTGCTCTATCGTAAATATCTTTTTCAGCTTTTATTTCAAAGGTTGTACTTGTCAATGTAACAACTTTTCCAGTTTTTAAATCTTTTTTGATTAACTTTATATATGCTTCTAATTGTTCATTATTAACAACAATATGTTTTGTTTTTTGTGGTATTTCTTTTATTTCACTTTCGTCTTGAGTAATAGAAAAATAGAAATCACTTGCACTTTCATAATCTTTTGGTGTAACTGTTTCCTTAACGATATATTTACCATAAGGTAAGTTCTTTTGTGTGTATGCATTACCATCTTTGTCAGTTACTAATACATCATAAGTAGGAGCTATTTTTTGAGCCTCTGCTACTCTTTTAGTATCGACATTAACTTTATTTCCGTTTTCATCAACACCATTCCATACTTCAGCATAAGTATATCCTTGTGAATATGCTCTTTCTACAGCTGAATTTAATTTTATTGTAAATTCTGCACCTTCAAGTCCTGGTGTTTCTCCTGAATTTACTTTTATTCCAGATTTAAAGATGTAAACTCCCATTTTCTTTACATCTTCATTACTTGTAGTCTTATTTGCTATAACTTTTGTGTGTTGGTCTTTGTACTCTAAATTTACTGGGTATTCAGTTTTATCTAATAAATAACCAACTGAAGCTTTATCTTCTTTTACAATATATTTTCCAAGTGGTAAATCTTCAACAGGAGTTGTATTACCGAATTTATCCATAGTTCTTGTTGCTACTAAATCTCCTTTTGAATAATACTTTTTACTTTTAGCTACATTGTATATATCTTCATTAGCAAATACTTTATAAACTGCATTTTCTAGTGTAGCATCTCCTTGTGCCATGCTTCCTGTTTCACTATCTTTTTTAATTATTTCAATAGAACCTTTTGGCTCTGTATCAACTACTCCTTCAATTTTTAATTCTATAACTGGTGTAGTAGAATTAACATATTGAATATTAGCATTAAATATTGTTTCATTTAATAAATATCCTTTAGGTGCTTGTGTTTCATAAACTATATATTTACCTACTGGAATATCACTTAATGTTGCGACACCATCTGAATTAGATGTTATTTTAGCAACTACTTGTCCTTTAGAATAGAACTTTTTAGTTTTCGCAACATTATATATATCTTCATTTGCCTTTACTTCAAATTCTGCTCCTGCTATTTTATCATTATTTGTACTTACTTTATAAATCTTTATTTGTCCAGTAGGTTCGTTATTTTTAAATGTTACACTAGCTGTTTGACCACCTGCTACATTAACTCTTTGAATACTTGTATCTAATAAATAACCACTAGCAACTGATTCTTCTTTTACAAAATATGTACCAGGTTTTAGTTTTTCAATTAAAATTTTACCTTCATTATTTGTATTTGCTTTCTTTACTAAATCAGTACATTCATTATTTCTATATAGACCAAAAACACAATCTGAAACTGCATTTCCCATATTATTTGTTTTTCTAATTTCTATTTTTCCACTTTCAACATGAACTGAAACACTAAATGCTGATGGATCAACATAGTTAGAAAATATTAAGTTTTGAACACTACCTGAAGTAAATGTAAAATACATATAATTTGACATTGTAGAACTATTATATGCACTTCCATTTGGCATTAATTGATATAGCCCATATTCTCTTGAATTAAATGTTACATTTTCTACATTACAATTATCAGATATTGTTATTACTAAATCATTACTTCCTTGTGTATGGCTAAATGTTACTCCATCTTTTGATTGTGAAAATGATTGATATGCTGATAATTTTCCATTATTATCTGTTATCACTTTTCTATCTCCAATAGCAACACTTTGTGTTGAACCATTAAAAGATGTATTTCCATGATACTGATTATAATATCCTTCAGCTTCTGCTACCCAATTAGCATAGTGTCCTGATGACATGAAATTTCCATTCCATGAATCTCTTGGGAATGCATCAAATGAACTATTTATATTGTTATGTATATACTCCCATACATATTGTTGAGTACAACATGCTGCTCTATATGCTTCATCTGATGATGGTAACCCTAAACCATATTTCATAGTATAACCAAAATATATCATTTCAGCTATTTTCTCGTATTGTGGTAAGTTTTGTTTATATTGAACATAAAAATCTCCGTTGAAAGTATATTCACTTCCGTTAGGAGATTTTACACCCTTTTGACAACAAAAAGCTATATAAGTTTGACCATCATAAGTAGCATAATGTAATTCGTGTCCTACTTTTGCTAAACTTCCTGATATTACACCAAATTGTGCATTTGAATTCATATCAGTAATAAATGCTGCAAAAGTATTAATTGGCAAAGATGTTAATAGCAATAATGCTAAACATATAATTGCCATAAATTTCTTTGTTTTACTTTTCATATTTTTATCATCCTTTCATAAAAAATAAGCCTTAACTAAAAAATTAAAGCTTATAAATATAATTTATTTAATTTAATTTTATTTTATTGCCCAGAAATAGTATTTTCCACACAAACATTGACTTATTTTGTATTGAACAGAAGGCCATCCTTTTGTATAATTTTCAAAAGCAATTTGAGCTTCATTCCAACTCGAATAATATCCATGTTCATTTGCCCCATCTCCTGCAATATGGTGAGTTCCACCCTCTGCACACCAATAAGCTAAATCACTTGGTGTAGGCTCTTTTGTAACTTTATCTTTACTTTTTTTCTCTTCTTGTACTCTTGTTCCATTCGTATCTTCATCGTTATTTTCTCTATTATCATTTGCATTATTTTCCAATACCGTATTAGACATTTGTTCTTTTTTTATAACATCATTTTCAATAGTTTTAGATTCTTCATTTTTATTAGTATTTTTTGCTATATTCTCTTGTCTAATAGTTGGATTTTTCTTTGGTTCTTCTTGAATACTTGTATTATTAACTTTTACAATATCTGCTTCTTGTTGTATTTCTTCAACTTTCTCTTGTTCTTCTACATTGTTTTCAACAGCAATCACTTCTGTATCTTCTTTTCCTTCGTCATCAGTATTATTTATTTCAGTTACAATCTCTTTCTCATTTTCTATTTTACTTAAACTTAATTTCTTTGATTTTATAATCATCATATTCGCAAATAATGCCACTATTAAGGCTATAATTATTAAAACTAATATCTTTTTACTTTTCATTACTACCATCTCCTTATAGCTTAATTATATGCTTTTTAGAGATAAAAACAAATGTATAAATTATTATAATATTATTAAATATATTTTATATAATAATTCTCTTTTAGTTTGTAATATAGTATGTATTTAAAAGGGATTGTAAGGGAAAACTTTGTAAAGTGTTCACACAAACAAGTATAACTAAATATATCTAATTTTGTTCACACACTATCTGGAATTTCTTTCTTGTTTTATTCGTTCTCGCCTAATATAATCTTGCACACATTGAATAATAAAATCTTCAACATTTCCAGATTCTTTAACTCTACTTGGAATATATTTTTCTATTTTTTCATTGTGTATCTTTATATATTCTTTTTGATTTGGCTTTTCCTGTTGCAATATTTCTTCTATTTTTTCTTCTGTTAGGTTTCCTTCTTGTTCTAATTTCTTTAATCTTATTGCTTGACTTAAAGAAGGTGTTACCTCATCAAATTCAAATATATTTTCTACAACATATTGATTTTCTTCACTTAAATATGATAATTCTACTGCTGGTCTAAAAGCTATTCTTTTGTTATCAACTTGTTCTAATAATTCAGGTATTAAATTAGTTAGTCTTATATATCTTTTTACTTGTGTTTGACTATCTCCATTTTCATTTCCTATCATTTCGGTAGTTTGTAACTTCAGTCCCACTGGGTCCGAAGTTGAATTTTCTTCTAAATCAACTCTTTTTCCTTGATGTTTCATAGCTTCAAATTTCATTTTATATGCAAATGCTTTTTCACTAGGCAATATTTCTTCTCTTTGAATATTACTATCTACCATAAGAATTGTTGCCTCATCATCAGTTAAGTCTTTAACAATACATTTTATTTTATCTATTCCTGCAAGTTCACACGCTCTTTTTCTTCTATGTCCAGAAATCATTTGATAATTTCCTTCTCCTCGTTTTCTTACTATAACAGGTAATAAAACTCCATGTTCTTTTACACTTTTAACCATTTCTTCCATTTTATCATCATCTATAACTCTAAAAGGGTGGTCTGGAAATTCTCCTATTTTATATAGTTCTATTTCCTTTACCTCATCAACAACTGGATTATCTCTTTGTTCTTGACTTGTGAATAAATCATCTAACTTTGGAAGTACCATCTTTTTGTCTTGTTCTTTCATTTTCTAATACCTCCTTTGCTAAATTATTGTATGCGTTTGCAACAGGACTATTTTTATCAAACTCAAATATACTCTTTCCTGTTGATGTTGATTTTGCTGTATTTATTGCTTTGGGTATTTCAGCACCATATATTTTCACATATTGTCCATAATTGTCGATTAAAGTATCTCTTACATCTTTTGATAAATTTGTTCTTTTATCTACTAATGTAAGTAATACTC
>CAMEUC010000045.1 GCA_945937855.1 uncultured Clostridium sp.
CCTTGGAGAGTTTGATCTTTTAAAAAAATCATACAAAAGGTAGGCTGAGAAGTAATAACATAAATTACAATTTATTATACTATTTTCTTGACTTTAATCCAAAATATTTGTATATTAAAACAAAGGAGAAAATCATGAAAGATTATATAACAATAATAGGTGGAGGATTAGCAGGATGTGAAGCTGCTTACCAAATTGCAAAAAGAGGAATAAAAGTAAAATTATACGAAATGAAGCCACAAAAATTTTCACCAGCACATTCAAATGAAAACCTAGCAGAAATAGTATGCAGTAATTCATTTAAATCAAATTTACTTACAAATGCATGTGGACTATTAAAAGAAGAATTAAGAATGCTAGATTCACTTCTTATAAAATGTGCAGATGAAACTGCAGTTCCAGCAGGACAAGCCTTGGCAGTAGATAGAGAAGAGTTTTCAAAAAAAGTGACAAACGAAATAAAAAATAATCCTCTTATAGAAATTTACAACGAAGAGGTAACAAATATAGAAGAAATATCAAAAGAAGGAATAGTAATTGTTGCAACTGGACCATTAACTTCAGAAAAATTATCTGAAAATATATTAAAAATAACAGGAGAAGATAAATTATATTTCTATGATGCAGCAGCACCAATAATAAGTAAAGAAAGTATAGATTTTTCTATAGCCTTTTATGGAGATAGATACTCACAGGAAAAGAAAAAAGAAGAAACAATAGAAGAATGGAGAAAAAGACTAGAAAATGAAGAACAAAGCTATATAAATCTTCCTATGAATAAAGAAGAATATGAGGCATTTTACAATGAATTAATAAATGCAGAAGTAGTGACACTTCATGAATTTGAAAAAAGAGAAATATTTGAAGGATGTATGCCAGTAGAAGTAATGGCAAAAAGAGGAATAGATACTTTAAGATATGGCCCATTAAAACCAGTAGGATTTGATGATCCAAGAACTGCGAGAAGACCATATGCATTAGTCCAATTAAGGCAAGACAATGAAAGTGCAACAATGTACAATATGGTAGGTTTCCAAACAAACCTAAAATTTGGAGAACAAAAAAGAGTATTTTCGATGATATCGGGACTTCAAAATGCAGAATTTATAAAATATGGAGTAATGCATAGAAACACATATATAAATTCACCAGAATTATTAGATGAAACCTATAATCTAAAGCAAAATCCAAATATATACTTTGCAGGGCAAATAACAGGAGTAGAAGGATATGTAGAATCAATAGCCTCTGGAATGGTAGCAGGACTAAATGCAGCTTTGGAAGTGAGAAGTGAGAGGTGTGAAGTGGGAGAAAAGAAAAAAATAATGTTTTCTAAAGAGACAGTAATAGGGGCGCTTGCTAAATATATATCAACACCTAACAAAAACTTCCAACCAATGAATGCGAACTTCGGAATACTACCAGAGCTAGAAGAAAAAATAAAAGACAAAAAACTAAGATATGAAAAAATGGCTAAAAGAAGCCTTGAAAACATTAGCTGAAATCTTGATAATTGGTCAATGCTGGAAATTGTCGAAATTCGTCAATCGATTTATGTTGCAATTTCAAGAAAAATATGTTTAAATAAAAATAGGGCAGATAAAAATCTGTCCTATTTTTATTATAATGAAAAGGAATGATAATTATAGAGCTAAAAGAAATTGAGCAGGGTATTATACCTATTTATGAAAATGAAACAAAAGACAGAGTAATAAATGCAAGGGAATTACATAAAGAATTAAAAAATAAAAGAAAATTTGCAGATTGGATAAAACAGAGAATAGAACATTATAAATTCCTAGAAAATCAAGATTTTTTCACAATTCACAAATTTGTGAAACGTGGGGAAAGTAATTTGGGAAATAAATTAATTGAGTATTATTTGACAGTTGATATGGCAAAAGAATTATGTATGGTAGAAAATAATGAAACAGGCAGAAAAATTAGAAAATATTTTATAGAAGTAGAGAAAAGATATAGAAATATAGTTAGTAATCCAACTAACATATTTGATTTTATGAGATTAGCATTAGACCAGATTGAGAAAAATGAGAACAAAATTCATAAAATAGAAGAGATTGCCTTGAATAATAAAACAGAGATAGAAAATTTAAAATCAATGGTTGATGTAAAAATTAAAAATAACTATTGCTTAGCTTCAGATATTGCAGAACAATTACAACTATACTCAGAAAATAAAATACCACATGCTAATTTAATAGGTGCAATAGCTAGACAAATGGGATATAAAATATCGTATAAACATTTTTATGAAGATGAATACATATCAATAATTAAGGATTTAAGCAAAAATGAATACTGGCAAGTATACTTTAAACCATTGGCAGTAGAAGAAATAATGGAGTGGTTTAATAAAAATAAAGAAAATATTTACTATGAAATACAATATGTAAGAAACACCAAAACTGGGAAAAAAGGAGAAATAAGAGAAAAAGGTTATAAAATAGAAAATATATGTTATAAAATAAAATGAATGCAAACTTCGGAATCCTACCAGAACTAGAAGAAAAAATAAAAGACAAAAAACTAAGATATGAAAAAATGGCAGAAAGAAGCATAAAAAATATTACAAAAATATTACAACAATATTAAATTTTTATGAATTCTAGTGACAATTTACATAAAACTGTTGCAAAAATTGTCAGAAAGTGGTAAAATATTAAATAGGTATGGTGTGTCCATAAAGAGGAGGTATATTATGGAATATAAAAAATCGAGATGGGAAAATGAATATGATAATTATAAAGCAAATAAAGATGAGTTAAAAACTAAAATGGCTGCTATTAGGAGAGAACAAGCTCAATTAAAAGAAGGGCCAGATTATGCGGCTAAAAAAGCTGAATTACAAGAGTTAAAGAAAACAGCAACTATATATGCAAAAATAGAAAAAAATAGCAGCAAAATTGAAAATATATTGAGCTTTAAGAAAGAATTAGTTGGAAAGACTGCTGATTTACTGACACAAAAAAACGAAATTGAAAAATTAGATACAAGTAAGACAAAATTAGAAAGTGCAATTAAAAAACTTGATGATGATAGACAAAAAAGTGTTGATAGAATAAAGAAGATTGAAGAAGAATTAAAAAATCCACAACTTAAGGAAGAAGATAAACAAAAACTTCAAAGAGAAAAACAAGAAAAGTTAAAAAACATACAAGAAAATGATGTCAAGTTCCAAGAGGTTGCAAATACTAGAGATGCTGTAGTATCAAAAATAGAACAATATGATAAAGATAAAATTAATAAAGAGATTCTAAAAAATGAACAACTATTAGGAAAATGTGATTTAATTGGTGCAAATTTAGTAAAAGGTAGAAGTATGGAAGAAATAAGTACTTCATTACAAAACTTTAAATTTACACCTAATAAAGATTTCGCGAAAAAGATTCAAGCAATGCGAGACATGTATGGTAAAGATAAAGAGCAACCAATGAAAGAAAATAAAGAAGAAAGTAAAGATAAAGGAAATGCTGCTGACAAAAATAAAGACAGTGAAGCTGATTTGACAGAAGAGATTGAACAAGGAGTACAAAGAGCAATAGAACAAGAAGATAGAAAAGATGCAGAAGGAAAAGAAGAAAATAAGCCTGCTAAAGTAAGTGAATTTGACCAAAGACATCCAAGATTGGCAAAAGTAAAAAATTTCATTAAGAATGCATGGACTACTATAAAAGATAAAATAACTAAAGAAAGTAAAGAGTTAGAGCCAGAAATAAAAGAAAGTGAAACAACGAAAGCGGAAAAACAGGAACAAGAAACAAAAGAGCCGAAAATAAAAAATTCTGACTTTGAATATGCAATGAAGCACTTAGACGGACAAGACCAAGATGAAGTTTTAAAAACAATAGCAGAAAAAGGTACAGCTGGATTTAGAGAAAGTATAAAGGTAGAAAAACAGCAAAAATATAAAGAAATGAAAGATGCCGCAGCAATAGATTATGCTATGAGATATGGTAGAACAAAAGAAGGAAAAGCAACAAGACACTTAGAACAAGATGGTATAAATCAAGATGATGATGGAAGTAGATAAGCAAGATGATAAAAAACCCATGAAAATGGGTTTTTTCATTGCTTACCCCTTGACAAACACGAAAAAATAGTGTAAAGTATATTAGCATTACATTTTTTATGTAGTTTTTAGGGCAAAGGATAGTAGTATGGATAAAAAAGTAGAGCTAAGTATGTTAATCGAAATTTATGGAAAACTTTTAACTGAAAAACAGTTAGAGATTTTAGACAACTACTATAATATGGATTTATCTCTTTCAGAAATTGCTGAAAATAATGAGATAACAAGGCAAGCAGTTAGAGATATAATAAAGAAAGGAGAGAAAAAACTTTTCGAGTTTGAAGAAAAGCTACAAATTATGAAAAAGATGCTTAAACAAGAAAAGCAAATTTCTAACATTTTATCAGAACTTACACAAATAGAAGCAAAATTTACAGACGAACAAATAGCTGAGATTCTTGAACATATAAGAAAAGAATTAAACTGTTTGGTGTAGGTTTAATATTCATACAAAAATAAACATTTTACTGAAAAATTATTAATAGGAGGAAAGATTTATGGCATTTGAAGGATTATCTTCTAGATTACAAGGTATAACTAGAAAACTTAGTGGTAAAGCAAGAATTACTGAAAGTGACTTAAAAGAAGTTCTAAGAGAAGTAAAACTAGCATTACTAGAAGCAGATGTTAACTATAAAATAGTAAAAGACTTTATAGCAGATGTTAATGAAAAAGCTTTAGGTCAAGATGTTTTAAAATCTTTAACTCCAGGACAACAAGTTGTAAAAATAGTAAAAGATGAAATGGAAGAATTGCTAGGGGGAGTAACTTCAAAAATTAATTTTACTCCAAACCCACCAACAATAATAATGTTAGTTCGGACTTCAAGGTTCAGGAAAAACAACAACAGCTGGAAAATTAGCAAACCTTTTAAGAAAACAGGGCAAAAAGCCATTACTTGTTGCATGTGATGTATATAGGCCGGCCGCAATAAAACAACTACAGGTAGTTGGAGCCCAACTTAATATTCCAGTATTTGCAAATGAAAATTCAAAAGATGTTGTTCGAATTAGCAAACAAGCAATAAATGAAGCAATGTCAAAATTGAATGATATAATAATATTAGATACTGCAGGAAGACTTCACATAGATGAAGAACTAATGCAGGAATTAAAAAATATAAAATCAAATGTAAGACCACATGAAATTTTACTTGTTGTAGACTCAATGACAGGTCAAGATGCAGTAAATGTAGCAAGCCATTTTAATGATAACTTAGGAATAGATGGAGTAATACTTACAAAATTAGATGGTGATACCCGTGGTGGTGCAGCTCTTTCTGTAAAAAAAGTAACAGGAAAACCAATAAAATTTGCGGCAACAGGTGAAAAACTAAGTGACATAGAAGAATTCCATCCAGACAGAATGACATCGAGAATTCTTGGAATGGGAGATATGTTATCTGTAATAGAAAAGGCAGAAGAAGCATTTGATGCAGAAGAAGCCTTAAAATTAGAAAAAAAATTAAAAAAACAAGAATTTGATTTGGATGACTATTTGACACAATTAAGACAAATGAAAAAAATGGGTTCATTCTCATCAATTATGAAGATGATACCAGGAATGAACAAATTTGGAGACATAAAAGTAGATGATAAAGAATTTGTAAAAATAGAAGCAATAATATGTTCCATGACAAAAGAAGAAAAGAAAAACACAAGACTATTAAATGCAAGTAGACGTCAAAGAATAGCAAAAGGAAGTGGAACAAAAGTACAAGACATAAATAAATTTATAAACTCATATGAAATGACACAAAAACTAATGAAAAAAATGCAAAACAATAAAGGCGGAATGAAAAACATGCTAAAAGGAATAGACGAAAAAACACTAAAAGGAATGAAATTTTAACAAACCGACTCAAATTCTTTACTTGAGAAATTATAGCCAAACGCAGGAGTTTCATTTTTCTTTTTTAGGAGAATCTGAGTAGGGATTACTTAGAGGTGCCTAAAAAAGAAAAATCAAACTCCGACGAGATTTGGCGGATGTCATAAGTATCGATAAGATTTTGCAGAGGCAGAAAGATTATTTAGTTATTAAATTTAAAAAATATAAAGACAAAAAAGAAAAAGAGGTGAAACACATGGTAAAAATAAGATTACAAAGAGTAGGAAAGAAAAAAGCTCCATTCTATCACATAGTAGTTGCAGATTCTAAATCACCAAGAGATGGAAAAATAATAGAGCAAATTGGAACATACGATCCAATGTCTGATCCATCAGTATTAAATTTAGACAATGAAAAAGTAGAAAAATGGATAAAAAATGGTGCAAAACCAACAGAAACAGTAAAACGTTTAATAGAAAAAAATAATTAGTGGAGGACATTTAAATGAAAGAAGCATTAACAACAATTATTAACAGCTTAGTAACAGATACAAGTGCAGTTTCTATAAATGAAATAGAAGGTGAAAAATCTGTTATATTTGAAGTAAAAGTTGCAGAAAGCGATATGGGAAAAGTTATTGGAAGAGAAGGAAGAATAGCACAAGCAATAAGAACAATAATGAAAGCCCTAGCTGCAAAAGAAAACAAAAAAATAACTATAGAATTTATTGGTTAAGGTTAAATTATGGATAAATATTTTGAAATAGGTCAAATTGTAAACACAAATGGATTAAAAGGAATGTTAAAAGTAAAACCTTTTACAGATGATATAAAAGAGTTTGAAGAATTTGGAACCATATATATTCAAAAAAAAGCAGAGTTAATAGAATTTAAAATTGAGGCTGTTAGGTATGCTAAACAAATGGTATTACTTAAACTTGAAGGTATAGACGATATTAATGAAGCAGAAAAATATAGAAATTTATATTTAAAGGTAGATAGAAGCAAAATGCCTAAATTACCAGAAGATTCTTATTATATTGTGGACTTAATAGATTGCGAAGTTGTAACAATAGAAGGAGAAAATTTAGGTAAAGTAGATGATGTTTTTTCTACTGGAAGTAATGATGTATATGTTGTAAAAAACGAATTAGGCAAACAAATATTATTACCTGCAATTGGTGAAGTTATAAAAAATGTAGATATTCCTAACAAAAAAATTACAGTAAAGTTAATGGAAGGTTTAGTATAAATGAAAATAAATATTCTTACACTTTTTCCAGAAATGTTTGGGGCTTTAAACCAAAGTATAATTGGCAGAGCTTGTGAGAAACAAATAATAGATATAAATATAGTTAATATTAGAGATTTTTCAAAAGACAAACATAAAAAAGTTGACGATACACCATATGGTGGTGGAGCAGGAATGGTTATTAAACCAGATGTTGTATATGATGCATTTAAAAGTTTAGATACTAAAAATGCGAAGACAATTTATCTATCTCCACAAGGAAAAACTTTAAATCAGGAGAAAGTGAAAACTTTAAGTAAAGAAGAAAATTTAATCTTATTATGTGGACATTATGAAGGAATAGACCAAAGAGTATTGGACGAAATTGTAGATGAAGAAATATCAATAGGAGACTATGTATTAACAGGAGGAGAATTGCCAGCAATGGTTTTAGTAGATTCTGTTAGTAGATATGTAGAAGGGGTATTAAGTAAGGAATCTACAAAAGAAGAATCCTTCTCAAATGGACTTTTAGAATATCCACAATATACAAGACCAGAAATATTTTTAAGTAAACAAGTACCAGAAGTACTACTCTCTCGGAAACCATAAAGAAATCGAAGAGTGGAGAAAACAAAAATCTATAGAAATAACAAAACAAAAAAGACCAGATTTGCTTCTAGAAATTAGAAGTTAGAGGTTAGAAGATAGAAAAAGGAAGGAGGATATCATAGATGGATATCATTAAATCAATTGAACATGAACAAATGAAAAATAAAATTCCAGAACTAAAAGTTGGTAACACAGTAAAAGTTCATGTAAGAGTTAAAGAAGGAAACAGAGAAAGAATCCAAGTTTTCGAAGGAACAATAATAAAAGTACAAGGTGGAGGAGTTAACCAAACATTTACAGTAAGAAGAATTTCTTATGGTGTTGGTGTTGAAAAAACATTCTTAGTACATTCTCCAACAGTAGAAAAAGTAGAAGTAACTAGAGTTGGTAAAGCAAGAAGAGCAAAATTATTTTATTTAAGAGAAAAACTCGGAAAATCTGCTAAGACAAAAGAAAAAGTTGGAGCAAGAATTGAAACTAAAGAAATAGTTGTAAAAGAAGACATGGCAGAAAATGTAGCCGAAGCTCCAGAAGAATCACCAGCAGTTGAAACAGAAAATCCAGTAGTAGAAGAAGTTACAGACACAGTAACAGAAGAAACTACTGAAGAAGTAAAAGAATAAAATGAAAAAACTAATTAGCATTATTTTAGCTAATTAGTTTTTGGCTTTATAATAAAATGTTGTATATAAATATAATTTTTTAAGTCGACGTTAGATTGGAGCGAGAATTAGAAATTGTTACATAAAAAAATGAGGAATGTTCATGGGCAAAAGCTTTAGCTTTT
>CAMEUC010000046.1 GCA_945937855.1 uncultured Clostridium sp.
TAAAATAATAATTGTTTTTTTATTTTTAATAAAATTAATTATTTCAAAATCTTCTTTATCTAAATTTCTTGAAACATCAAAAATAGCTAGAATAATATCACTATCTTGAGCAGCTTTTTTAGATTTTTCTATACCTATTTTTTCTATTTTATCATCAGATTCTCTAATTCCTGCTGTATCAATTATTTTAAAAGGTATTCCTGATATGATAATTTGTTCCTCAATTGTATCTCTTGTAGTTCCTTCAATATCAGTAACAATTGCTCTTTCCTCTTTTAAAAATTCATTTAATAAAGATGATTTTCCTGCATTTGGTCTTCCTATAATTGCTAAATTTATTCCATCTTTTATTATTTTTCCATTTTCAAAAGAATTTGAAAGCCTTTCTAAGTGATTTTGAACATTTTCTAATATTTTTATAGCATTTGAATATGTTACTTCTTCAACGTCATATTCTGGATAATCTATAGAGGCTTCAATATCTACCATTAAATTTATTATTTTTTTTCTAATATTTGATATTTCATTAGACAAAAAACCTTCTAATTGTTTTACAGAAGCTTCTACTTCTTTATTAGATTTTGCATTTATTATATCAATTACTGATTCTGCTTGTGCTAAATCTATTCTTCCATTTAAAAATGCTCTTTTTGTAAATTCGCCAGGTTCCGCAAGGATTGCTCCATTTTTTAAGCATATTTCTAGTATTTTTCTAACAATCAATATTCCTCCATGAGAATTTATTTCGCACATATTTTCAGTTGTGTAACTTTTTGGTGCTTTAAAATAAGATACTAGTACTTCATCTATCGTTTTTCCATCATCTACAATATGTCCGTATTTTATTGAGTTACCTTTTATTTCTCCAATATTTTGTTTATTTTTTTGTATAAAAATTTTTTCTAAAATATTAAAGGTATTTTCTCCACTCATTCTTATTATTCCTATTCCTCCAATTGCTGGAGCTGTTGATATTGCTACTATTGTTGACATATTTTCCTCCTATAAAAAATGGCAGATATAAAAATATCTGCCTATGCTTTTATTTATTTAAAGTAACAACCAGTCTTCTATGTGGTTCTTCTCCTTTACTAAAAGTTTTTACTTTATCGTTTTCTTGTAATTTTGTGTGTATTATTTTTCTTTCATATGCAGTCATTGGTTCCAAAGTTATGGCTTTTCCTGTTCTTATTACTGTTTTTGATATTTTTTCTGCTAATTCCTCAAGTGTTTTTATTCTTCTTTCTTTATAACCAGCTACATCTACAAAAACTTTTATTTTAGAAGAACTTTTTTTATTTGCTATAGAAGATATTAACACTTGCATAGCATTTATTGTTTCTCCTCTATAACCTATTAAATGATTGATATTTTCTCCAGATATATTTACTAAAATATCAAAATTTTCAATTTTAACATCATAACTATAATCTTGTTTTAAAAATTCATTTAAAAATGCTTCTACATCTTTCTTAGCTATTTCTATTTCTTCTATATTTTCATTTGTAACTCTTTTTTCTTTTGTTTTTTCTTGTTTTCTAACTTCTTTTCTTTCTATATTTTCTTTAATAGTTAATTCAACTTTTACAACTCTAGGTGCTAATATACTATAAAAACTTCTTTTTTTATCTTCCTCTAAAACTTTTATATTTACCATGTCTTTTGAAACATTTAATTCTTTTAAGCCTTTTTCAACTGCTTCAGCAGTTGTTTTTCCTTCTGCAATTACACTATTAGTCATTTTTTTCTTCCTCCTTAGGTACTATAAATTTATCTATAACTATCCTTTCAATAATCATAAGAATATTATTAACTAACCAATATAAAGCTAAACCTAAAGGTGCTACTAATGATACAGAAACTGCTAAAATAGGCATCATCCAAGTCATACTCTTATTCATCTGCTCAGTCATATCTGGCTCAGCATTCTTATTTTCTTCATCTTTTTGATCTTTTTTCTTGGTTTGTACTTGTGTCATCTTTATTGATATACATGAAGATACTATATATAACAATGGAATAATAAATACTTTCCAATCTTTATAATTATCTTTAGGTATAGAACTTAAGTCTACTCCTAAGAAATTCATATTAATATACAAATCTTCTTTTATATCTAATTTATTTTCTTCTACTTCCACAACTTCTGTTTTCGTAGTATCGTTTTCATATATTTCCGTAGTATTATCTATATTCTCTACTACTGTTTCTTCTGAATTATCTATTTTATTATTAATATATTTTACTATACTTATTTCTGGGTATGTTGTGCTAACACTGTTTTCCCCTTCTTCTTGAACAATTGCTTCTTTATAACTATTTATTTCGTCTGTATCTAATTTTTTCATATATGTAAGTGGTTTACTTACTAAATAAAACATTGCTAACAATAAAATAATTTGAACAATTGAACTTAAACATCCACTAAACGGACTTAAATTTTCTCTTTTATATAAATCCATCATTTCTTGATTTAATTTTTCTGGATTATTACTATATTTATCTTGTATTTCTTTTAATTCTACTTGCATTTTTTGTGATTTTTTAAGTGTTTTTTGTTGTTTTATTGTTAATGGTAATAACAATATTTTTAATAAAATAGAAAAAAGAATTATCGCTAATCCATAATTTTTAACTATTTCATATATTATATTTAGTACATAACCAAATATATTAGAAAAAAAACTTATCATAAGTTAAATCCTCCCTATTTCCTTATTTTAAAGGATCATATCCTCCTTTAGAAAAAGGATTACATTTTAATATTCTTTTTATTCCTAAAAGGCTTCCATAAAAAGCACCATATTTTTCTATGGCTTGTCTAGTATATTCCGAACATGTTGGGAAATATTTACATTTTATGTTATAGTGTTCGTTTATTGGAGATATGTGTTTTTGATATTTTTCTATTAAAAATAAAAGTATTTTTTTCATTTATTTCTTATTTCCTTTTGCAAAACGGCAAATCTCGTCGGGCTTATATATTTTATTTTTTTCGCTGCCCCATCCAAGAAAATGTATTTCGCTTCGCTCAAACATTTTCTAAGGCGGTCACCCCGGAGTCGCTCTAAAATAAAATATATAAGCCCCTGCGTTTGGCTGTTTTATCTAAAATTTTATTTATTTTTATTTAAAAATATTTGCTTTTTTTAATACGTATTCAAAATCATTTTTTATATTTAGAAAAGTTGCTTTTTCGCTTTCTATATTTTTTTTCCACATTATAACTATACTATAACCTAATGAAATATTGTCTTCAAATAAGCGATAATTTTCTCTTAATTTTCTCTTTATCCTATTTCGAACAACACTATTTCCAGTTTTCTTAGTAACCACCACACAAATATAATTTTTATTATCTTTGTTTGGTAGTATAAAAAAACTTAAATAATGTCCACCATAAAATTTTCCATATTTAATTACTTTTTTTATTTCGTAATTTTTTTTTAAGGTTTCTGTATTTTTCAAATTTATCACTCTTTTATAGAAATTTTATGCTGTTAATTTTTTTCTTCCTTTTTCTCTTCTTGCTTTTAAAACATTTCTTCCTGCTCTAGTTTTCATTCTTTTCATAAAACCATGTTCTTTTTTTTCTTGTCTGTTTTTTGGTTGATATGTTCTTTTCATTTCTATTCCTCCTATTTAAAATCATAAGTACAAGAATTATATATTAAAACTATGCTAAAAGTCAAGATTTTTCCAAAATTTTTAATTAAAATATTTTTTTTTGAAATTATGTTGATTAATTTTTTTATTTTTGATATTATAAGAGCGATAATATGGATATAAAGCTTTAAAATTACAAGTTTTATCTCTAAACAATTAGATATTTGGAGGTTTTTTAATGGATAGCACTATAAACGATTTATTCGCTGAAGCAAAAGAGTTAATTAGAGAAGAAATGTCCGAATTATCTTTTAAAACTTGGATTTTACCATTAGATATTAGTTCTATTTTTGATAATAATATCGTTTTGGTTGCCAGAGATTCATTTAAGAAAGATGCTGTTGAAAATCGTTTCAAAGATTTAATAACAAATGCTTTTAATATAATATTACAAAAAAATTGTAATGTTGAAATAGTTTTAAAAGATGATCTCCAAACAAAAGAAGAAATTTTACAAAATTTTAATTCAAAAAATATTAGTAACACAATTAATTATTCAAATACTTTCTTAAATAAAGATTATTCTTTTGATACATTTGTTGTTGGAGATAATAACCGTTTTGCACATGCTGCAGCTTTAGCAGTTGCAGAATCTCCTGCCACAGCTTATAATCCATTATTTTTATATGGTGGAGTAGGACTTGGCAAAACTCACCTTATGCATTCAATTGGTAATGAAATTTTAAGAAAAAACCCATCAATGAAAATATTATATGTTACGTCAGAAACTTTTACAAATGAATTTATAAATGATTTAAAAGATAATTCTATGGAAAAGTTTAGACAAAAATATAGAAATATTGATGTTTTATTAATAGACGACATTCAATTTATTGCTGGAAAAGAACGATTACAAGAAGAATTTTTTCATACATTTAATACTTTGAGAGAAAATGGGAAACAAATTGTTCTTTCAAGTGATAGACCTCCTAGGGATATACCTCTTTTAGAGGATAGATTAAAATCTCGTTTTGAATGGGGAATAATAGCTGATGTTTCTATGGCGGATTATGAAACTCGTCTTGCTATTCTTAGAAAAAAAACTGATGAGAAACATGTAATTATTGATGATGATATTTTACAAAATATAGCTGCAAAAATAGATTCTAATATTAGAGAATTAGAAGGTGTTTTTAATAAATTAGTTGCTCAAGCTTCATTAACACATAACCCAATAACTCATGAAATGGCAGAAAAAGCAATAAATGATATGATAAGACAAAAAGATTCTGTAATTTCAATTGAATATATACAAGATTGTATATGTAAATATTTTAATATAACAGAAAAAGATTTAAAAAGTGCACAAAGGTCTAATGATATAACATATCCTAGACAAATAGGTATGTATCTTTGTAGAATTTTAACAAATGAATCTTTTCCAAAAATAGGTGACTCTTTTGGAAAAAGAGACCATACAACTGTAATGCATGCTTTTAAAAAAATAGAGAAAGAAATAAAACAAAATCAAAATACAAAGTTGATTGTGGAAAGTGTGAAAAAAATAATTTTAAATAACAAATAATTATAAAATAAATAAAATTTAATATTTTTTAAAATTTTAGTTTGTAAAACATAAATTTGTAAAAAAAATTTCTTTTCTTACTTACGGAAATAAGACAAAGGTTATCCATAGCCACTTGTTAAAAACCTGTGAATTAATTGTGAATTAATTGTTTTTCACACAAAAAAAATAATATTGTTAATAATTATCCACAGTTATCCACACTTTTTTCCACAGGCTGTTGATTAGGGAAATAAACTCTTTGAAGAGTTTTCCACTAAATTAACAGTACCTACTAATACTATTACTATAATATATTTTATATAATAAAAAAGGAGCCAAAAAATGAAAATTATATGTGAAAAAGAAAAATTATTAAAATGTATAAACTCTGTTGTAAGAGGTGTTCCTACAAGAACAACTATGCCAATATTAGAAGGCATATTTATACAAACAAATGAAAATAAAGTAAAAATGACTACATATGACTTAGAACTAGGTATTGAATACATTGTGGATTGTAATGTTATAGAAGAGGGAAATACTGTAGTTAATGCTATAATGTTTAGTGAAATTATTAGAAAATTACCAGATACAGAAATAAAAATATCTGTTAATGAAAATAAACTTTTAGTGATAGAATGTGAAGGTTCTTTATATAAGCTATCGACAATGAATCCAGAAGAATATCCAGAACTTCCGAAAATAGATGTTGAGCATTCTGTTGTAACAGAACAAAGAACTTTAAAAGATATGATCAAGAAAACAATTTTTGCAGTAAGTATGGAGGAAAATAGACCAATATTTACAGGTTGCTTGTTTGAAACTGTTAATAATAAAATAAATGTGGTTGCAATAGATGGTTCAAGAATGGGTTGGGTTAGTACTTTTTTAACAGAAAAAACAAATAATTTTAAAGCAGTAATTCCAGGAAAAACTTTAAATGAAGTCAACAAAATAATAACAGATTCATTTGATACTATAAAAATAGGAATTGCTAAAAATCAAGCTGTTTTTGAAATGGAAAATTGCAAAATCGTTACAAGATTACTAGAAGGAGAATTTTTAAATTATCAAAATGTAATTCCTTCATCATGGGAAACAAAAATAAGAATAAATAAAAGTGTTTTACAAAACTGTTTAGAAAGGGTAAGCCTAATATCATCATCTTATGTTGAAAAAGAAAAGAAATATCCTGTGAAAATAAAAATAGAGATAGGTAAGGTTATTTTATCTTGTACAAATCAAACAGGAGATGCTAAAGAAGAAATATATATTGAAACAGAAGGAAAACCATTAGAAATTGGAGTTAACCCAAAATATTTCTTGGATGCATTAAAAGTAATAGAAGATGAAGAGATATTTATTGAATTTGGAAGCAATATTTCACCATGTATTATTAAACCTGTTGAAGAAACAGCTCAAGAATATATTTATATGATTTTACCAATAAGAATAAAAGAAGATTAATAAGGATTAAAAATGTATATAAAAAAAGTTAAACTAGAGAATTTTAGAAATTATGAAAAACAAGAAATTATTTTTAATAAAAATATAAATAATATTTTTGGAGATAATGCTCAGGGAAAAACTAATATTTTAGAAGCTATTTTTATATGTGGTTTAGGAAAATCTTTTAGAACAAATCAGGACAAAGAATTAATAAATATTAATAAAGATTATTCAAATGTGGAAATTGAATATTATAAAAAAGATAGAGAAGGTAAAATTAAATTAGAATTAAATCAAAAAAAAGATTTTTTTATAAATGATATTAAGGTAAAAAAAGTAAGTGATATTTTAGGAAAAATTTATGTAGTATTATTTACACCACAAGATATTAATATTTTAAAAAATGATCCTAGTAAAAGAAGAAGATTTTTAAATATAATGATAAGTCAGTTAAGACCTATGTATGTACATATTTTAAATAAATACAATAAAACTTTAGAACAAAGAAATAATTATTTAAAACAAATAAAATATGAAAATAAATCTTATGAAATGTTAGATATTTGGGATGAACAATTAGTAGATTTAGGTACAAAAATATTTATTTATAGAAAAGAATTTTTAGAAAAAATAAATAATAAAATAAAAAATATTCATTTAATTACAACTCAAAATAAAGAAAATATTGAAATAAAATATAAAAGTAATATAATAGATGAAAATAAATATTTACAAGAATTAAAAAATAAAAGAAATATAGATATTCAAAAAGGATATACAGGTATTGGAATACATAGAGATGATTTTGAAATATTTATAAATAATGAAAATATTTCTATTTATGGTTCGCAGGGGCAACAAAGGTCAAGTATAATTTCATTAAAACTTGCAGAAGCAGAAACAATATATGAAGAAATAGAAGAATATCCAATTATTTTATTAGATGACTTTATGTCTGAATTAGATAAAAAAAGAATAAAAGGTTTTATTGAAAATATAAAAGAAAATCAAGTAATAATTACAAGCACAGAAAAAATAATATTGGACAAAAACGAAATTAATTATTATAATGTTAAAAATGCAAAAATAGAACCGACTTAGCTAGAATTATATTGATTACTAGCCAAACGCAGGGGCTTATATATTTTATTTTTAGAGTGACTCCGGGGTGACCGCCTTAGAAAATGTATGAACGAAGTGAATTACATTTTCTTGGATGGGGCAGCGATAAAAATAAAATATATAACCTTAGGCGAGATTTGGCGGACTATAATAAAAAACTAAAATAAATAGTAGGAGGAAAAAATGGAAAAATTTGAACATGAATATAAGGCAGACCAAATACAAGTATTAGAAGGATTAGAAGCAGTAAGAAAAAGACCTGGTATGTACATAGGGTCAGTATCTATAAGAGGATTACATCATTTAGTTTATGAAATTGTAGATAATAGCGTTGACGAAGCATTAGCCGGATATTGTACTGAAATAAATATTACAATAGAACCAGGAAATATAATAAAAGTAGAAGATAATGGAAGAGGAATTCCAGTTGATATACATCCAAAAACACATATTTCAGCAGCAGAAACAGTTTATACAGTTTTACATGCAGGTGGAAAATTTGGTGGAGATAGTGGATATAAAGTATCTGGTGGTCTTCACGGAGTTGGTTCATCTGTAGTAAATGCATTATCTGAATGGACAGAAGTTACTATTCAAAGAGATGGTGGAATTTTCCAAATGAAATTTGA
>CAMEUC010000047.1 GCA_945937855.1 uncultured Clostridium sp.
GGTGCCTAAAAAAGAAAAATCAAACCCCGACGAGATTTGGCGGTCGTCTTTCGATATATTCAATAAAATAATTACTCATTCAAATTATTTTTTATTTGATTATTTCTGCAGGTTCTTTTTCTTTTATTTCCGCATCAGTTTCTTGTTCTCTTGCTAAATTATCTTTTGCTACTGTCATCATTAATTTTATTCTGTTTGTTTGGTTTGTTTCGCTTGCTCCTGGGTCATAGTCTATTGGGGCAATATTTGCTTCTGGATATTTATTTCTTATTGCTTTTATTACACCTTTTCCTACTACGTGGTTTGGTAAACATGCAAATGGTTGTAGGCATATTATATTTGGTACGTCATTTTTTATAAATTCTACCATTTCTCCTGTAAGTAACCAGCCTTCTCCTGTTTGGTTTCCAGTTGATAAAATTTCTTCTGCATAATCTGCTAGTTCCAAAATATCTGCTGGTTTAAAATATCCTTTTTTAGAACCTGTTATTGCTTTTCTGTAATCTTTTTCTATATTATCTACAATGTCTATTACTTTTTTAAATACCTTAGCTTTTACATCTGATGTTTTTAAATATTTATTTTTCTTTAATTCATTTGCTAATACATATTTTACAAATCCCATAAATTCTGGAATTATAACTTCTGCACCTTCTTTTTCTAAAAGGCTTGCAACAAAGTTATTTCCAAATGGATGATATTTTATTAATATTTCTCCAACTATTCCTACTTTTGGTTTTTTTACACTTGTGTCTAATTCAATTTTTTCAAAATCGTCCACTATTTCATATAGTGAATTATTGAATTCTTTCATAGTTGAATTTACTGTTTTTTCTTTACATCTTTCTATCCATTTTTCTAGTAATTTTTTGCTTTCCCCATTAGTTACCTCATAGGCTTTATTTTTATGGAAAACTGTTTGTAACATATCTCCATAAATAATTCCTTTAAATAGTTTGACTAATAGTTTTGGTGTTATTTTAAAGCCAGAGTTTTTTTCAAGCCCTGCCATATTGAAGGAAATTACTGGCACATTTGGATATCCTGCGTCTTTTATTGCTTTTCTTATAAATCCAATATAATTTGTTGCTCTACATCCCCCACCTGTTTGAGACATCATTAATGCTACTTTATTCGTGTCGTATTCTCCACTTTCTAAAGCTTCTATTAATTGTCCTACTGTTAATATTGATGGATAGCACGCATCATTATTAACATATTTTAGCCCAGTTTCTACAGTTTTACTTGTGCAATCTCTTAATAGTTTTACTTTATATCCTTCTGATTTTAGTGCTTCTGACAAAAGTTCAAAATGTATTGGAGCCATTTGTGGAACAAGTATTGTATAGTCCTTTTTCATCTTTTTAGTAAATTCTATTTTTGGTGTTACATATGTTCCTACACATTTTCTTTGCATTTTTTCTCTTTTTTTCATACTAGCAAGTAATGAACGTATTCTTATTCTAATTGCTCCTAAGTTATTTACTTCGTCAATTTTTATTAAAGTATACATTTTTCCAAAACTTGTTAAAATTTCCTCTACTTGGTCTGTTGTAACTGCGTCTACTCCGCATCCAAATGAGTTTAATTGTACTAATTCTAAATTATCGTGATGACCTACAAAGTCAGCTGCAGCATATAATCTTGAGTGAAATACCCATTGGTCTACAACCCTTAATGGTCTTTTTGTTTCCACATTTTGAGCAACAGAATCTTCTGTTAATACACAAAGTCCAAGAGAAGTTATCATAGTATCTATTCCATGATTTATTTCTGGGTCTATATGATATGGTCTTCCTGCAAGTACTATTCCTTTTAAATGATTTTCCTCCATATATTCTAATGTTTCTTGTCCTTTATTTTTTATATCTTCTCTTACTTTTTTGTATTCTTTTTCAGCACTATCTATTGCTTCTTCTAATTCTTTTCTCGTAAAATTATATTTTTTTAAGCCTTCTACTTCTAATAATCTTGTAGCCAATTTCTTTTTATCAAAAGGTAAAAATGGATTGATAAAATTAATATCTTTTAGTTCTTCAACATTGCTTTTTAATACCTCTGAATATGAAATAACTATTGGGCAATTATATTTATTATTTGCGTCTTTATATTCTTTTCTTGAATATGTCATACAGGGGTAAAAAATATCTTTAACACCTTTTTCAATTAGGTCTATTATATGCCCATGTGTTAATTTTGCTGGATAACACACAGATTCAGATGGCATAGATTCAATACCTTTTTCATATGTTTTTCTATTACTTTTTTCAGATAGAATTACTCTAAATCCTAGTTTTGTAAACATTGTAAACCAAAATGGATAATCTTCATACATGTTTAATGCCCTTGGTATTCCAATCGTTCCTCTTGTTGCCTCTTCCTCTTTTAAAGGTTCGTATCCAAACGTTCTTTCAAATTTATATTTGTAAAGGTTTGGTAAATCTTTTTTCGTCTTATCTTTTCCAGCACCTTTTTCACATCTATTTCCAGAGATAAATACTTTTCCACTTGAAAATTGATTTAATGTTAATAAGCAGTGGTTTTCACAGCCTTTGCATCTTGTATGCATTACTGTTATTTTTAAATCATCTAATTCATTTTCTTTTAAAATTTTAGACCTATATTCTTTATCTTCTAAACTCTCATATTTTTCTTTTGCTAGATATGCTACCCCATATGCTCCCATTAATCCTGCAATATCTGGTCTTATTACATCTTTTCCAATAATTTTTTCAAAAGCTCTTAAAACTGCATCATTATAAAATGTACCACCTTGTACAACAATATTATCTCCTAAGCTTTCTACGTCACGTATTTTCATAACTTTTTGCAAAGCATTTTTTACTACTGAATAAGAAAGTCCTGCTGATATATCTCCAACCGAATATCCTTCTTTTTGTGCTTGTTTTATTTTAGAATTCATAAATACAGTACATCTTGAACCCAAATCTACTGGTCTTCTTGATTCTATTGCACCTTTAACAAATTTTGGCATTGGCAAATTCAAGCTTTTTGCAAAAGTCTCCATAAATGAGCCACAACCTGATGAACATGCTTCATTTAGCATAATGTTATCAATTGCATTATTTTTAATTTTTATGTATTTCATATCTTGTCCACCAATATCAACTATACTTGTTGCATTTGGTGAAAATATTTTTGCCGCTGTGTAATGTGCTATTGTTTCTATTTCATTTAATTCTACATTTAGTCCTGTTTGTATTAGTTTTTCTCCATATCCTGTTGAACCACTATAACGAATTATCGCTTCTTCCGGAAGTACTTTGTATAATTCCTTTAGCATTCCAATAACTGTTTGTATTGGCTTTCCTTCATTACTTTTATATGCAGAATAAAGTAATGCCCCTTTTTCATCAATCATCACTAATTTACTTGTAGTTGAACCTGCATCTATTCCTATAAAACAGTTTCCTTTAAATCCTTCTAAGTCCCTTTTAGGAACAACATTTTTTGCATGTCTTTGTTTGAATTGTTCGTATTCTTCCTCAACTGTAAATAATGGTGCTAGGCTATCAGCACTATCGTCATGATAACTTTTTAATAATTCTATTTTACTTTTTAATTTCTGAATACTTATTGGCGTATAATTCATAGAATCTAAAGTTGCCCCTTTTGCAACTAAAAGATGTGCGTCTTCTGGAATTATTATTTCATCATCTTTTAAATTTAGAGTCTCTATAAATCTTTTTCTAAGTTCTGGCAAATAACTAAGTGGTCCACCTAAAAAGGCTACATTTCCTTTTATTGGTCTTCCACAAGCAAGTCCACTTATTGTTTGATTTACCACTGCTTGGAATATGGATGTTGCAATATCTTCTTTTGCAGCACCTTCATTTAATAATGGTTGTACATCTGTTTTTGCAAATACTCCGCATCTAGATGCTATTGGATAAATTGTATGATGGTTTTTAGATAATTCATTTAACCCCAAAGTATCTGTATTTAATAATGTTGCCATTTGGTCCAAAAAAGCTCCTGTTCCTCCTGCACATGTTCCATTCATTCTTTGTTCTATTGACTTATCAAAATATATTATTTTTGCATCTTCTCCACCAAGTTCTATAACAACATCCGTTTTTGGAATATAATATTCTACTGCTCTTTTACAAGAAACCACCTCTTGTATAAATGGTATTCCCAAAAAGTCAGCTACTGCCATTGCTCCTGACCCTGTTAATGCAAGAGTAATATCAAAATTTTCATACTTATCCGCAATTTCCTCTAAGAAGTCACATATTGTTTTTCTTGTGTCTGAAAAATGTCTTCTATAATCTTTATATATAATTTCTTTGTTTTTGTTCATTACGACTATTTTAACTGTTGTAGAGCCTACATCAAGACCTACATGTAATATGTCTTTTCCCATAAAATCACTTCCTTCGGTTTTCATTAGCCTGCATTATATATAATAATACAAATTTCGGCAAAAAGCAAGGAAAAACTCATCTCTTTAAGCTGTAAAATTTTAGCACATAAAGATATATCTTTTATTTTCATTTTAAGGTATTTTGGTCTCTAATTTTGAAATATTTCTCGAGTGATGAATAACTCTTAAGATATAAATATTTTTTGAATTAAATGTATAAAGAATCCTATAAGATTTATAAATTAATTCTCTTATTTCCTTTGAATTAAATTCTGGAACATATCTTCCCATATTTGGAAATAGCTTTAAATTTTCAACTCTTTTATATATATCAGCAATAGTTTTATTAGCATAATATACAGAGTCTTTTTGAATATATTCTTTAATTTCAGTTAGGTCCTCAAGCATAGTTTCATTCATTATTATTTTTCTTATATGTATAATCTCCTAATAATATATCAAATGCTTCTTCCAATGGTATTCCTTTTATTCCAGCTTCTTCTTCTTTCAAAGCTCTTGTAACTGCTACTATAACATATTCTTCATAAGGTAAATCTGGACTTTTTTCAATCTCTCCTAATTCTTCATAAGTCATTTTGTCATATTTTTCTACTAATTTAGTTTTTTCTTCTATACTCATAATCTGCATTACCTCCTTGCTTTTTATGTGCTAAAAATTTTACTTTGTTAGTATATAGTTTTTTAATATATTTGTCAACTTTTTTGACAAACTTTTATTGAAATTAAAGTATAAATTTATTGACCAAATTCGACAAAAGCTAAAATAAAATTTTGGCAAAGAAAAACCTAGGGTAACCAGTGTACCTAAGGTTTTTCTTTCCTATTTTTTGCGTTTAAACAAATCTTTTCACACAATTCTTCATAGCTTATACCTATACTTAATGCTTCCTGTGGTAACAAGCTTGTTGGTGTCATTCCTGGTAGAGTATTCGCTTCCAAGCAATAAATCCCATAGTTTTTATCCACTATAAAATCTATTCTTGAGTAATATCCTAAATGTAATATTTTATGAACCTTTAAAGCTATTTCTGACAGTTCTTTTGCTAAATTTTCATCTATATTAGCAGGGCATATTTCATCAACTAATCCAGCTTGATATTTGTTTTTATAATCATAGAAGCCTTCTTTTGCTACTATTTCAATAGCTGGTAATGCTTTATTGTCTAATATACCTACCGAAAATTCTCTTCCTGAAATATATTCTTCAACAAGGATTTTATCTTCATATTTAAAAGCTATTCTTATTGCCTCTTTTAATTCTTCATTTGTTCTAACTATTGAAACTCCTATACTAGAACCATTACTACAAGGTTTAACTACACATGGAAATTTAATTTTTTCTAAATTAACTTCTTCATTCTTATTTAATGAAACCCACTTAGCAGTTTTTATATTGTCTGCTACCATTAATTTTTTTGATAATTCTTTATCCATAGCCAATGTACAACCAACTGAAGATGTACCAGTATAGTTAATTCCTTCAAGTTCAAATAATGCTTGTAATTTACCATCTTCTCCGTACAGAACCATGTAATGCCACAAATACTAAATCTGCAATTTTACAAGCTTCTAATACATTTTTTCCAATTAATTTTTCAGTTTTATACTTACGTTTTAATTTTTCTAAATCTGGTTCCTTATCTGGAACAATGTATGTAAAATTTTTGCCGGATTTTTTATCCATAAATAAATTTTTAAGACTATCTACTCCTAAAAATAAATCTATTAAACAAACCTCGTGTCCATTATCAAGTAAAGCATTTGCAATTTTACTCCCTGAAGATAATGAAACATCTCTTTCTTTGCTTAATCCTCCTGCTAATACAACAATTTTCATAAAAGCCCCCTAAAATTTAGATTTTTTCATTCCTACATTTTATGCAATTTTTTTCTAAATATAGCTACTTTTTACTAATAATCTTTTCTACGATACTATCTGCATTCATTCCTTTTTCTTTTTCCAATTCATTTACACTACCATGTGTTACAAAGCAATCATCATAACCAAACGGCATAATTTTTACATTTTCCAAATTACTTCTGTTTACTAAATCTAAAATATTTGTATATAATCCTCCGTTTAATAATCCATCCTCTATTGTAACAACCTTTTTCGTTTTTTCTATTGATTTTAATATTTTTTCTTTATCTAATGGTTTTAAAAATCTTACATTTATAATCTCTGCATCTATATTTTTTTCTTTTAATATATTAGACACTTCTATTGCCCTATCTACCATTTTTCCTATTGCAATTATGCTTATATCTTTTCCTTCTTTTAATAGTTCTGCTTTTCCAAGTTCTATTTTTTCTTCTCGCTTTTCTACTACATTTTTACCTTCTCCACCCCTTGGATATCTGATTAATACTGGTCCATTAAAGTTTATTCCAAATTCGAGCATTTCCTCTAATTCTTTAAAATCTTTTGGTGCCATTATTGTAAGATTTGGTATTGCTGATGAAAATGACATGTCAAATATTCCATGATGTGTTTCTCCGTCATTTCCAACTATTCCTGCTCTATCTATACAAATTGTAACTGGTATGTTCTGAAGAGCTACATCATGAACTAGTTGATCATATGCCCTTTGTAAAAATGATGAATATAGAGGTAAAACTGGCTTTAAGCCTGCTTTCGCCATTCCTGCAACTAACCCTACTGCATGTTGTTCTGCTATTCCTACATCGAAAAATCTATCTGGGAATTTTCCAGCAAATTCTTTTAAGCCTGTCCCATCCTTCATTGCGGCTGTAACTGCAACTATTTTTTCATCTTTAGTTGCCATTTCTACTAATTTATCTCCAAATACTTTTGAATAGTCTTTTTGCGGAGTTCCAAGTTTTTCTCCCGTTTTTATATTAAATGGAGATATACCATGAAACTTGTCTGGATTTTCTTCTGCAATTTTATAACCTTTTCCTTTTTTAGTAATTACATGTACTAATACTGGTCCTTTTACTTCTTTTGCAATTTTCAATATTCCTTCTAGTTTTTCAATATTGTGTCCATCTACCGGTCCTAAATATGTAAAACCAATATCTTCAAAATACATATTAGGGATAAAAATTTGCTTAATTGTTTTCTTTCCCCTTTGTACTAAATCTACTATTTTTTCTCCAACTTTTGGAATTTTCAAAGTATATCTTTTTATTCTACTATTTGCATTTGTATAAAATTTTCTTGTTCTTAATTTACTTAAAAATGTAGGTATTCCCCCAACATTTTTTGAAATACTCATTTCATTATCATTTAATATTACAATAAGTTTTGTTTTGCTTGCTCCAGCATCATTTAAAGCTTCCTCTGCCATTCCACCTGTAAGGGAACCATCTCCAATTACTGATATTACATTATAATCTTCCTCTAATAGTTCTCTCGCTCTGGCAATTCCTGTTCCTACAGATATTGACGTGCTACTGTGCCCAGTGTTAAAAACATCATACTCCGATTCACAAGTTTTAGGGAATCCTGCTAATCCCTTATATTTTCTTAAGGTATCCATCTGTTCTTTTCTCCCTGTAAGCATTTTATGAACATAACTTTGATGCCCTACATCCCAGATTATTTTGTCTTTTGGAGTATCAAAAACTGTGTGAAGAGCTATTGTAAGTTCTACTACACCTAAATTAGAGGCCAAATGGCCTCCATTTTTAGATACAATATTTAATAATTCTTTCCTTATTTCTTTAGCTAGTTCTTCTTTTTCTTCTATGCTTAATGTTTTTAGGTCTTTTGGTTCGTTTATTTTTTCTAATATACTTTTCAATTTTTATCCCTCTTTTTTAATGTTCTTATGACGTCCGCCAAATCTCGTCGGGGTTATATATTTTAAATCGCTCATTGCTTCCCACCGGCGCTGTAACAAGGCTTTCGCCTTTAACAGCCCAC
>CAMEUC010000048.1 GCA_945937855.1 uncultured Clostridium sp.
TATCTCTCATTTCATTCATTAATTTATTTAATGTTACTTCTTGTGGTGCATGGTCTCCTGCATATCTCGCACTATGTACTCCTGGTGCTCCATTTAAGCCATCTACACAAAGTCCTGCATCATCTGTTATTATGATTTCATTTATGTTATTTTTATCACAGAATTTTTTTACTGCTTTTGCCTTTATCATTGAATTTTCTTCAAATGTTGTTCCGTTTTCATCTATTTCTTCATCAAATCCAATATCCTTTAATGATAATATTTCTGCCTCTATGTTATGGTTTTTAAATAATTTTTTTATTTCAGCAATCTTTTCTTGATTTCCTGTACCATATATTATTTTCATTTATTTTTCTCCTCTTGTAGTGGTCGTTCAAGACCTCTCTATTATTTTTTGGCGGGCTGGTCAAGACCAGCCCCTACAGTTTATAAAATATTTTTTATTATGTCATATAGTTTGTGAACTGGTAAGCCTTGTACTGTTGTAATATTTCCTTCTATTTTTTCTATAAATACGCAAAATGGACTTCTAATTGCATATGCTCCAGCTTTATTGTATGGATTTCCAATTTCAATCCAATTTAATATTTCCTCTTCTGTCATATCTTTAAAAAATACTTTTGTTGTGTCATAATCTAAATATTCTTTATATTCTCCATTTTTCTCTGCTAAAACGCAAAGGCTTGTAATAGCTGTGTGGTGAGTATTTTTTAGTTTGTTCAGCATATTTATTGCATCTTGTTTGTCTTTTGGTTTTCCATAAACTACATTGTCTTTTAAAATCATCGTGTCTGAACCTATAATTATTCTGTCACCTTCAGTCTCATCAAAAACAGTTTTAGCTTTTATGTATGCTAATCGTTTCGATTGTTCTTCTAGACTCAAACCATCTTCAAAAGTTTCATCTGCGTTACTAACTAATACTTCAAATTCTAATCCCATTTGTTTTAAAAGTTCTTTTCTCATTGGAGATTGAGAAGCTAAAATAATTCGCATAACTAAAATTTCCCTCTTTCTTTATAGAAAATATTTTAATAGAAGTGAGATGTGTGAAGTGGGGGAGTTTGAAAACAAAGAAATGCTTCGAGGTCTATCTTTAAATTCTCACCTTCCACCTCTAACTTCTCACTTCTCAATTAATATTGTATTCCCCACACCACCAAGTGTTTTGCTGGTTTTCCGCACACAATACATTTATCGTCTATTGCTTCGTGGTCTTCTAATATACATCTAGATTTTGTTCCTTTTATCTCTTTCATTTTAAGTTCGCACTCTTCGTCTCCACACCACATTGCTTTTATAAATCCTGGTTTGGTATTCATTATTTGTTCTACCTCTTCTAGTTTGTGGCACTCATATGTTAATTCTTCTCTTCTTTGTAATGCTCTATTATATAAATTATTTTGAATTGTATCTAGTAAGTTTTTAGTATATTCTACAACATTTACTTCCAAACTTTCTACTATTTTTTCTCTAGTATCTCTTCTTGCAAATGTTATTTTATTTTCAGCTAAATCTCTTTCTCCTATTTCTATTCTTACTGGTATTCCATTTACTTCTGCTTCTGCAAATTTAAATCCTGGAGATTTTTCAGAATTATCTACATATGCAATAATTCCTGCATTTAATAATTCCTTGCAATATTTTTCACAAAGTTTAGATACTTCTTCAGATTTTCCAATTGGCACAAGTACTACTTGTCTTGGTGCTATTTTAGGTGGTAAAATTAGTCCATTATCATCACCATGTACCATTATTAGACCGCCTATCATCCTTGTTGCCACTCCCCATGATGTTTGGTATACATAAGCTTTTTCATTGTTTCTATCTGCAAATGAAATATCATAAGCCTTGGAAAACTTTTGTCCAAAATAATGACTTGTTCCAGATTGAAGAGCCACACCATTATACATTAAGGCTTCTACTGTAAGTGTATATTCTGCTCCTGCAAATTTTTCTTTTTCTGTTTTTCTTCCTGTTATGACTGGTATTGCCAAATATTCTTCGAAAAATTTTTTATATATATTTAACATGTTATGTGTTTCTTCTTCTGCTTCTTCAGCTGTCTCATGAATTGTATGACCCTCTTGCCATAAAAATTCTCTACTTCTTAAAAATGGTCTAGTTTCTTTTTCCCATCTTAATACATTACACCATTGATTATATTTAATTGGTAAATCTCTATAAGATTTTACGATAGAACTATAATAGTCACTAAATAAAGTTTCAGAAGTTGGCCTAATGCACATTCTTTCTTCTAATTGTTTTTGTCCTCCCATTGTAACCCAAGCAACTTCTGGTGCGAATCCATTTATTAGCTCTCCTTCTTTTTTCATTAAATTTTCTGGTATAAGCATTGGCATACAAATATTTTGATGCCCTGTTTCTTTAAACATTTTATCTAGTGTTTTTTGCATTTGTTCCCAAATTGCATATCCGTTTGGTTCTATTACTATACATCCTTTTACATTTGAATATGATGCAAGTTTTGCTGCTTTTATAATATCTGTATACCAAGCTGCAAAATCTACATCTCTACTTGTTATTGATTTATTTTTCATATTATTTTCTCTCCTTTTATTTTTTAATTTATGATTCTATCTATATGAGTGCTTTGTACAATAATCCGGCAAATGAGTTTCATCTAAGACCTCATCATACGTGCTCCAGCATCTGGATGTAGCAAGCATTCCAGAAGATTTACATATTTTATAAGTTCCAACCCACTCTGGGACTTCGAATACTGCTGGTTCTAATCCAGAATGAATTTTAGTCATAACAGCAGACCACATTAAACCTGCTGGGTTTTGTCCATTATACTTTACAGTTTCGTTATAATCATATCCATACCAAGTTGCAGCTGTATAATACGGTGTAAACCCACAAAGCCATCTATCATAGTCATAATCTGTCGTTCCTGTTTTTGCCGCTACATCTATTCCATCTATTGCACAAAATTTTGCAGTTCCTCTTGTTCCTTTTACTGGTTGAATTAATAAATGTTTTAATACATATGCCACACTTTCTGAATATACTCTTTCAGTTGGTTGTTTTGCTTCTAATACTACATTTCCTTTAGAATCTACCACTTTTGTATAAAAAGTTGGTTTTATATATACACCATCATTTGCAATAGTAGCATAACCTGCTGCCATCTCTAGTGGGCTAATACCTTTATCTAACCCACCTATTGCCAAAGATAAATCATTATCATTTTCAGTTAGTGTAGTTATTCCCATTTTTAATAGATATTCCCTAGATTTTTCTGGCGTTAACTGTTCCATTATTTTTACAAATGGTATATTTTGAGAGGTTTCTATTGCTTGTCTTACTGTTATATTACCTCTATAAGAACCTGAATTTTTCGGTGTATATGTTGTTCCATTTTTTAGGGTAAAAGTAGTTCTTGAATCATTATATATAGATGCTGGTGTTATAATTCCTTCTTGTAAAGCGGGACCTACAACTGAAAGCGGTTTCATCGCAGAACCTGTTTGTCTTGTACTTTGTGTTGCTCTATTTAATCCTCTTGATACCGTTTTTTCTCCTATTCCTCCTACACAGCCTAATACAAATCCTGTCTTATGATCAATTACCACCATTGCAGCTTGTGCTATTTCTCCTTCTCTTGTCTGTGATGGCAAAACATAAGCAGTATTTTTAAATTCTTCCTCTATCGTTTTTTGTATTTGAGTATCTTGAGTTGTATATATTGTTAGGCCATTTGAATAAATATAGCTTTTTGCCAATGCTATAGACATATTATTTTCTTTAGCAAAATCTTCTATTACTTGTGTTAATGCTGCATCTGTGTGATAAGAATATACTGTTTCTACTTTATTTCCTTGATTAAATTTTAAACCTTCATTAACTTCTGCAATTGCATTAACATATTCTTTCTGCGTTATATTTCCTAATTCAAACATTTTTTTCAGAACTGTTTTTGTTCTATTTTTTATTGTTTGTTCATTATCTAAATTTTCAAACGGATTATATTGATTAGGTAAGTGTGTTATTCCTGCCAAATATGCGCTTTCTGCAAGTGTAAGATCTTTTGCGCTTTTATTAAAATAATATTGGGAACCTAGCTCTACTCCGTATACATCTGATCCTACAAAAATAATATTTAAATATTTTTCGAGTATTTTTTCCTTGGGGAGTGTTTGCTCTAGTTCATATGCTAATATCCACTCTCTTACTTTTCTATCTACGCTATCTTCTTTATCATTTGTTATATTTTTTACAAGCTGTTGGGTTATGCTACTACCTCCGAATGAGGAAAAACCTTCATTTTTTATATATGTATAAATTGCACCAGCCGTTCTTTTAATATCTACTCCATGATGTTCATAAAATCTTTCATCTTCTATAGATATATAGGCTTTTGGTATGTATGGAGACATTTCCTCTAACGTAATTATTTGCCTTTTTTCATCTCCATTTAATGTAGCAAGTTGCTTTCCATTAATATCCACAATTTTGGAATTTGCATAATCTGTGTTTATTCCCATGAGTAATTTATCAAATTCTTCTGAAACATTTTCTTTAATATCTTTTAAATACATAAACACCAGTGTTTCTGCTACAATCACTGCTAATAAAAATAATATTATTAAAATTAATATTGTTTTTAATAAACATACAAAAAAATTTTTTAGCCTGTTTTTTTTCTTCTTTTTTACCACATATGTTATTGGTTCACTCATATATTTTTTACCTCATTATATTCCTAATAAATGGGTTGCTATTTGGAAATATATTATTAAACTACATGCATCTACAATTGTTGTAATAAACGGACTTGCCATAACTGCTGGATCAAATCCCAATTTTTTGGCACATAATGGTAGTGTACTTCCAATTATTTTTGCAAGAAATATGGTAAATATTAATGTTAAATTAACGACTAATGCTACTTGCATAGTTACTCTATCTACCAATAAAAGTTTTACCATATTAGCAATTGCAAGAGTTATTCCACAAAGTATAGCTACTCTCATTTCTTTCCAAACAACTTTTAGTATATCTTTAAATTCTATTTCACAAAGTGATAATCCACGAATAATTGTAACACTTGCTTGTCCTCCTGCATTTCCTGCAGTATCCATAAGCATTGGAATAAATGATGTAAGTATTACATAGCTTGCAAGTGCAGTTTCATAATTTTGAATAATTTTTCCTGTAAATGTTGCAGATACCATTAGAAGTAATAACCATGGTATTCTAGCTTTCCATGTTTCGAAAATTCCCACTTTAAAATATGATTTATGTGTTGGCATAATAGCTGCCATTTTTTCAATGTCTTCTGTATTCTCCTCTTGTAATACATCCATAATGTCATCGATTGTAATAATACCAACCATTCTATTTTCACTATCTACCACTGGCATAGCAGTTAAGTCATACTTTTGGAACATTCTTGCAGCTTCTTCCTGGTCATCTGTAGTTTTACAAAAAATAACATCTTTTTTTACAATATCTTTTACTAAATCCTCTTCGTTAGCACATATTATATCTTTTAAATGAATAAATCCTATTAATTTTCTTTCGGCATTTACAACAAAACATGTATTAATGGTTTCATAATATTCTATTTCTTTTCTTAAATTTTCTATTGCTTGTTTTATTGTTAGCCCTTCTTTTAGTTCTGCATATTCTACTGTCATAATGCTTCCTGCAGAGTTTTCTGGATAATTAAGTAGTTTATTTATATCGTTTCTTGTTTCTCTTGTACATTGTTTTAAAAGCCTTCTAACTACATTTGATGGCATTTCTTCTAATAAGTCAACTGCATCATCAGCATACATGTCATCTAAAAGTGAAACTGCTTCTTTATCTGTTAATAATCCTATAATTTCTGTTTCTTGCTCAACTGGTAAATACGCAAATACTTCTGCTGCTTTATCCTTATTTATTAATCTAAAAATTTTTATAATTTCTTTTGAGTCTATATCTTCTAATAACTCAGCAACATCTGAGCTGTTTAATTTATTTAGCTCAATTTTTGCTTCTTTATACTTTTTTTCCTCAAGTAATTTTTCTACACTCTCTAACATAATAAACCTCCATAGATAATATTAAATTAAATTTTAAATTCTTACACGGACTCGGTTCCATTATTATCACCTCTTTCGGTTTATTTTTAACTGAAATATTATATCATATGCTTGTAAAATTTTTCAAGATTTTGAAGTTTTTTTGTATATTTTTAGCGCACTTAATCACAAAAAAAGATGAATTTGTATTTATTTTTGACAATTCATCTTTTTTATATGTGAAATTTTTATTGTTTTTCTTAGGAAAATACATCTCCGAAGTCAGCAATTCCTACATTCACTCTCTAAATTTTCAATTTTTTATATGTTATTATTGCACTCCCTTATATACATACCAGTATCCATCTTTAAAATCATTAGTTGGATATGCTGATGAATCTGTGCTTGTTACTGTTTCATATTTATAGCTACCTTGTGAGATTGTTCCAAGTGAATATATATCAGAGAATACAATGCCGTCAATCCTCTCATTAAATCCCGTATTGATAACATTACCATAATAATATGTCAAATAATTCTGGGCAGGTATATAACAACCACCACAACAAGTATAGTATTCATTAGAATGCCTTTGCATAAAAGGATATTTTAAATATGCATTATATAAGTACTCATATTGATTTCCCGTCCATGAATCCCATACGTAAAATGTATTATTTGAAAATTTAACTTTACTATAAGCAGTAATAGGCTGATTTTCTGTACTATTAGTTACATTTGTATTACGCATCATGGTTAGTGAACTACTCCCTGCGCTAGTTTCAGTTCCATTCTTAATATATGTAAGATTAAATGAATATTTGTCCCAAGCATAAGCTTGTCCTTCTTCTATTGGTTCTTTTATCGAATCATTTTCTCCTCCGCTTGTTCCTGATTGGTCTGCTGATGGTTTTTCATCTACATAGTCTTGCATAGAATCATACCAAACACCATCTATGTTTATTCTTCCACTTGCTAACTGTTGTTCCTCATTTATTGCATTTTTTGTCTCCCCTGTTGCTTGTCCGGCATGTTTAAATAGCCCTCCATTTACAGCTACTGTTATGGTTACTGCAACTAGGATTAGCATTACAATGATTGTGATAATTAAGGCAATTAGTGTAATGCCCCTTTGTGAAGTGTGATGTGGGATGTGTGATGTGGGATTTAAGTTTCTCCCTACATTTTCTTTTTTTGTTTCGTTAATTTTTAACATTTTTAATTCCTCCATTTATTTTATTTTTATTTTTTTGTATTGGTTCTTGCCTTCGATGTGCGGGCAGAGATAGAAGTCTGCCTTATGTTTTTGCAATATTTCATCTTATCTTTCGTATATAACAAAACTTCCATCGTTATATATCATTTTATATGCTATGTTTCTTTGTAATGCTGTGTCTAGATATGAGCTTTTTGTTGTAATAATATGTGTTATATCATATTTATCAAATACATCACCATACCAATTTTGAGCTGAACTTGTTAGCATATAGTCTAAAAAAGCATCACATTCATCATATGGGTCTGCTCTACCGTCTATAAATACTGGTATGTCTTGAAATAGCAGATAGCTTCCATAGTTAAAATCATTAAATAATCTTATTTGCTCTAAATCTAGATTTTCTTTTATCCACTCTGACGCAGCTACTGGATATTCATCCGTATTAACATAGCTTTGATTTGCTGTATCTTTATATTTCCATAAGAAAAGAATTACAATAATCATAAAAATATAAATAATACCTTTTCCCGACAATACTTTACTTTCTATCTTTTTAACTTTTTCTTTCATATTTTCACTAACCAATGAATATGAAAGTTTATTTATAATACAAATTACTCCAATTAAGAATATTGGAAACTGTTTGTATGAGATTATAGCCAGCAAACTCATACCCATTACCATAAATAAATCTTGTAGTTTAATTTTAGTTTTATTAGAAAATAACAATATTGCTAGCACTACAAATGTTATTAATAGAAATGGTGTTCTTAGTAATACAACAGCTTGATGCTCGGAAATAAAGTTCATTGTATTTCCATTCATAGTTTTAAAAGTATATGTATATGGCATATCTTTTATTGGAGTTAATAAACCTGTAAGTATACAAACAAAAAA
>CAMEUC010000049.1 GCA_945937855.1 uncultured Clostridium sp.
AAAAAATCATACAAAAGGTAGGCTGAGAAGCAGTGACATACAAATTACAATTTATTTAATTATTATTGTAATTAATATATATACACTTATTCTAATTAATGCATTTGTAATTAAATTATCTGTTACAAATGGAATTCCTATTTTGTTTATTTTATCATACTCTTTAATAAGCATATCTATTTCTTCTCTTGTGCATAAGCCTTTTTTTTCCATATATTCCTTTGCTAAGTATTTTGATTTTGTCATCGCATCTATTTCTAAAAATGCTCTAACTGCAAATTGTATGAATGCTAGTAAACCTAAAATAAACATTTGTAAAATACTATTTTTTATTACATTGCATATTGTTAATATTGTAATTATTCCAAAATATAAAATTGAAATATTAGAAAATATAAAGTTAAACATAAGCAAAGTTCTATCTTGTACAGAATGTATACATTCGTGTGCAATTGTTTGTATTCTTCCATAATTACCTTTCATGTCTGCAATTGATATTTTATTTGTCACTGCTATGTATAAGCTAGTTTTAGTGTCTTTTGCTTGTTCTATTTTTACATTTTTATTGTCTAGCATTTCTAACATTTCTTTTGCTATTTCAATGTTTTCTGGGAATTTATCTGTTATTTTTTGCATTTTTGTATTTTCTTCTAAAGCTTTAGCTTGTTTTAAATTAATTTTAAAAATAATCTTAAATAGAATTATAGTCAAAATGCAAAGTGATAAACAAATATAATTTTCCATTTTTTACCTCTTTTCTTTTACCCATTTAGTATAGCACAAAACTGAATTAAACCTCAAGTATTAGTTTATATTTTTAATAATATATGTAATATTTGGATGTTTTTTATAATATGTTCTATAAACGGTGATTATTTTGAAAATTTTTTTATTTACAAAGAAAAAATTATTCATAACTTTTTTTGTATTTTTAATAATCTTAATTTTATTTTTTATTTTATTTAAGTCTGAATATTCAGATATAGGCTTAGCTTGTAATAGTGAAATTTCAGTTGATTTTATAGAAAAAATTAACAATCTTACTAAGGAGGATGAAAAAATTGCTTATTTAACTTTTGACGATGGTCCGACTGCATCAATTACTCCAAAAATTTTAGATATTTTAAAAGAAGAAAATATAAAAGCAACTTTTTTTGTTATTGGTAAGTCTGTAGAAGCCAATCCAGAAATTGTAAAGCGAGCTTATGAAGAAGGACATTATATAGCAAATCATACTTATAGTCATAATAATTCTATTTTATATAAATCTCCAGAAAGTTTTATAGATGAAATAAAAAAGACCGATCAAGCAATTGGCAATGCAATTGGTATAGAAAATTACTGTTCTCACCTATTCCGATTTCCTAATGGTTTTATGGCTCCACTTTATAAATCTAAAAAGGAAGAAGCAGTCTCTTTGCTTCTAGAAATGAATTATGCTTATATTGATTGGAATTGTTTAAATAACGATTCTATGAAAAAATATACTACCAATCAATTATTAAACAATTTAATAGAATCTTGTAAAAATAAAAACACATTAGTTATATTAATGCACGATACAAAAGATGTTAGTGACAGTTCTTTAGTTTTAAAAGATTCTATTTCTTATTTAAAATCCCAAGGTTATGAATTTAAAAATTTTTATAACTTAATTCCATGCAATAAATAATGAGCATACTCTTGAATAATTGGCTCGCAATCCACACTCTTATAATATTTGTGTAAAGTTTAAAAACATTTCTTATAATAAATCTTTTACAGATTCACTTATAATTTTGTTTACATCTGCTAACATTATATTGAATCTTACTTCTATATCGAAAAATTCTTTTATTTTTGCATCTTGCATTAGTATTTGGTACATCTCTTGTAATTTTTTTTGTTTTTCTTCGTCTTGTTTTTCCCCTTTGAATTCCATTACTTGTACTTCGTATCTTATTTTTTCAAATTCATCTACTTTTTGTTTCATTTCTGGATTGTTGTTTAAGTCTTCTTTTGCTTTTTTGTATTCTAAATATTCTTTGCTTTCCCTTATTGCTTTTGCTAAATTATTCGCTTCGTCATATACGTACATATGCTTGTCCTCCTTATTAATTAACGCAGTGTGAAGTTGGAGGTGTGAGGTGCGAATTTAAAAATTAAACTTCGAAATTTCTCCTCAAATCCCACTTTCCACATCCTACTTCTCACATCAGATATATTTCTTTATCACTTATTTTAATAAGCATTTATAAATGTCAACTTTTTTATGCAAAGGCTTGATGTTTTTTGAAATTTAATAAATTTGTAATTTCTGTTTCTTTTTTTGTTTTTTTTGCTTTTTCTTGCATAATTTGTTCTTTTTGTTTTTCCGCTACTGTTTTACATATTGCTTTTTCATATGTAAAATAAGTATCTTGAGCAATTTTTGTCCAATTATACTCATTTTTTACTTTTTGTTTTGCCTTTTTCGTTATTTTATCACAAAGTTCTGGGTTTAATAATAATTCTAATATAGAATCTGCTAACGAATTTGGATTTCCTGCATAGCTTTTCATTCCATCTACTCTATGCTCAACTATTTCGTTTAGTCCCCCTACATCTGAAACTACTGTTGGAACACCTGCAAGCATTGCTTCTAATGCTACTATTCCAAAAGGTTCATATGTACTAGGAAATACCGATACATCTGCACATTTATACATTTTTGAAACTTGTTTTGCATTTAAATATCCAGTAAAATACACTTTTTGCCCAAGCCCCATTGCTTCCACTTGTGATCTTAGTTCATCAATCATGCCACCTTTTCCTGCAATTATAAGTTTAGCATCATGATATCCAGCTAATATTTTAGGCATTGCTGAAATCAAATGTTGCACTCCTTTTTCATACACTAATCTCCCCATGAATAATATGATTTTTTCATTATCCATTGCATATTTTCTTCTAAAGTCATAATCTTTTTCTACTCCATTATATGCTGTTGTATTTATTCCATTTGGTACTACATTTATTTTTTCATATGGCAGTCCAAATAATCTTTGTAAATCGTTTTTCATGAATTTGCTATTTACTATTACTTCTGATGATTCATATGTTAACATCCATTCTGTGTCATTTACATATTTTTGTTCTGGGGTATGTATTCCGCTATTTCTTCCTGCTTCTGTAGCATGTATCGTTGATACTAATGGTATTCCAAAAGAATCTTTTAATGTTTTTGCTGCATATGCTACTAGCCAGTCATGTGCATGTATTACATCAAATTTTCCTTCTTTATTAATTATTTCTGTTGCTTTTGAAATCATGTTAAAGTTAAGCTGCATTGTCCAATCTATAAAATTATTGGCATTTATCATATAGTTATCTACTCTATATACATGAACTCCTTTGTCATTTTCATAATATGGCACATTCCCTTCTTTATATGTAATTACGTATACATCGTGTCCATCTTTTATTAGTCTTTTAGATAGGTCGTTTACAACCCTTGCTATTCCTCCAACTATTCTAGGTGGATATTCCCATGTTAACATCAATATTTTCATTTTTTCAAAACCTCTTCTCTTTCTTCGTCTGTGTTACTTTTATATTATAGTTTATGCAATAATTCATAAAAACTTTATTTTGTTCCAAATATTCTATCTCCTGCGTCTCCTAATCCTGGCATTATGTATGCATGTTCATTTAATTTTTCATCTATTGATGCACAATAAATCTGAACATCTGGATATTTTTCTTCAATTTTCTTTATTCCTTCTGGAGCTGCTATTATACATAATAGCTTCATCTTTTTAACCCCTTCTGCTTTTAAATGCTCTATTGTATCAGATACAGATCCTCCTGTTGCAACCATTGGATCTAGTATTATTACTTCTCTTTTATCTATATCTTTAGGGACTTTAAAGAAATATACATTAGGTTTAAATGTTTCTTCATCTCTATACATTCCTATATGTCCAATCTTTGCATTTGGCATTACCTTTATAATTCCATCTAACATTCCTGTTCCTGCTCTTAAAATTGGAACAAACGCATAATGATTTTCGTTTATCTTATGTGTTGTCATTTTTTGTATTGGTGTTTCAATTTCTGTTTCATATACTGGTGCATCCTTCATTGCCTCATAACAAAGTATTGTTGCAAGTTCTGATATAATTTCTCTAAATTCCTTTGTACCTGTTTTTTTGTCTCTTAAAATTGCTAATTTGTGTTCTACTAGTGGGTGTTTTAATTCAATTGCTTTCATAAATAAAACCTCCTAAAAATTTAAATATTTATATTGTTACATTTTATCAGGCATTTCCATTCCAAGTAAACCAGCACCTATTTTTAACACATTTCCACATGCATATGTTAAATAAAGCCTAGCTTCTTGTAATTCTTTATTTTCATTTATTATTTTATTGTTGTTATAAAAAGTACTAAACTTTTGCGCTAAATTTATTAAGTATCTTGCTATAATAGATGGTTCATTTTTTTCTGCCGAAAGCATTATTGTATTTGCAAAATCATATAATAATTTAGCCATATCAATTACTTCATCTTCTTGTAATAAATCAAAATTTACTTTATTAATATCTGGTACATAATTTGCTTTTTCCATTAAACTTTTTGTTCTTACATAAATATATTGCATGTAAGGTCCGAGTTTCTCCTTGGAAGTTTAGAATAGTATCCCAGTCAAATATTTCATCTTTTATTCTGCTGTTATATAAATCATTAAATATTATTGCTCCAACTCCAACTTTTCTTGCAACATCATCTTTATTCTCTAGGTTAGGATTTTTTTCTTCAATTATTTTTTTAGATTTATTAATAGCTTCATTTAATATATCTTCTAAGAAAACTGAGTTTCCTTTTCTGCTTCCTATTTTTTCTCCATTTTTATCTACTACTAATCCAAATGGTACATGTACTGCTCTTTTTACATATTCTCCATATCCCATTTTTTCTAGTACTTTAAAGAATTGCTCAAAATGTAGTTTTTGTTCCGCTCCAACTACATAGACCATTTTATCAAAATTATATGTATTTACTCTATCTATAAATGCTGTTATATCACGAGTTGCATAAATTGTTGTTCCAGCAGATGTTATTATTATACATGGTGGCATATTATATTCTTCTAAATCTACGATTTTAGCACCTTGGCTATCCTTTAAAAGCCCTTTTTCTTCTAGTTCTTTCACAATAGCATCCATTTTATCATTATAATATGCTTCTCCATTGTAAGAATCAAATTTAGAGTTTAATAATTTATATGTTTTATTATAATTATCTATACTTACTTTTCTTATCCATTCCCAAGTTTTTTTTGTATACTCGTCTCCATCTTCTAATTTTTTAAACCATTTTCTTGCCATATCTGTAAGTTCTGTATTTTGTTTTTCTTCTTCACTGAATCTTACATATATTTTTAGTAAACTATTTATACTATCATTTTCTAAATCGTATTCGTCTTTCCAAAGCTCTAGTCCAGCCATCACTTTCCCAAATTGAAGTCCCCAGTCTCCTAAATAGTTTATTCCAACTGTATTATATCCTAGTGCATTATATATTTTATATAATGCTCCACCTATTACTGTTGTACGTAAATGTCCTATATGGAATGGCTTTGCAACATTTGGAGATGAATATTCTATAACTGCCGTTTTTCCTTCCCCTATTTTACTATATCCATACTTATCCTTTTTCTCATCTATTTCTTTTAGTACATTTTCTACTAATAGTTTTTTATTAATAAATATATTTAAATACCCGCCAACTACTTCTATTTTTTCTATTATAGTATTTTCTGTTCTTATATTTTCTTTAATTTCTGTTGCAATAACTGGTGGTGCTTTTTTTAGTGTTTTTGCTAATTTAAAACATGGAAATGCATAGTCTCCCATTTTTGTTTCTGGTGGGATTTCTAAGTAGTTTATTAATTCTTCCCAATTTATGTTTGTTACTTCTGATATTTGTTTTGCTATTTCTTCTTTATAATTTATCATTTTATCACCTCTGTCACCATATAGTCCGCCAAATCTCGCCTAAGGTTATATATTTTATTTTTATCACTGCCCCATCCTAGAAAATGTAATTCACTTCGTTCAAACATTTTCTACGGCGGTCACCCCGGAGTCGCTCTAAAAATAAAATATATAAGCCCCTGCGTTTGGCTACTTATACACATAAATTAATTAATCACCCAAATTAATTTCTAGGTTTCTTGCAACTTTTATTAAATCGTCATCCATTTGTACTCTTTTGATAGATGTACTCTCTGTTCCCCCAGATTTTGCACCTATTTCTTTGTTATCTCCAATAACATCTTCTAATGATATACAGTCTAATTTTCCATTTTTCAATGTTACTAGTGTATTGAATTTTCCTTCTAATGCTAATTCCATTGCTTTATATCCATATTTTGTTGAAAGTACTCTATCATATGATGTTGGTGTTCCTCCTCTTTGAACATATCCAAGCACTGTACATCTAGAAACCATACCTGTTTTTTCTTCTATTTCTTCAGCAACTTTTTCTCCTATTCCTCCAAGTCTTACATTGTCTAAGCCTTTTCCATCATCCATCATTCTTTTTACAACTATATCTCCGTCTTTAGGTTTAGCTCCTTCTGATACTACAACTATACTGAATTTCTTTCCAGCTGCTTTTCTTTTATTTATTTTTTCTACAACTTTATCTATATCATAAGGTATTTCTGGAATTAAGGCTACATCTGCTCCTCCTGCTATTGCAGATTCTAAGGCTATCCAGCCAGCATATCTTCCCATTACCTCTAGTACCATTACTCTATGGTGCGATTCTGCTGTTGAGTGTAATCTATCTAATGCTTCTGTTGCTACTGACACTGCTGTATTATAACCAAATGTAATTTCTGTATGCGCAACATCATTATCTATTGTTTTTGGAACTCCTATTACATTTAACCCTTTTACTGAAAAGTCTCTTGCAGATTTTTGTGTTCCATCTCCTCCTAAAGTAAAGATACAATCAAATCCATCTCTTTTTACATTATCAATTGCAACATTTGATAAATCTCTATATTCTACTTGTCCATTTTCTTCTACTTTATAATTAAACAAATTTGTACTATTTGAAGAGCCAATTATTGTTCCTCCTCTGTGTAATAATCCAGATGCAGAACCTGATGATTCTAGTCTTATAAATTCGTTTTTAAGCATGCCTTTATAACCTTCTATAAATCCATAACATTCAACATTATGAGCTTCTGCCGTTTTAACTATTGCACGAATTACTGCATTTAATCCTGGGCAGTCTCCTCCATTAGTTACAATTGCTACTTTTTTTATCATATTTTTCTCCTCCTTAGAAAAAGTCGAAGTTCATTTTTCACTATTTTTCTAAATTTCTACCATATATTATACCAATAAAAAAAATATTTACAAGTAATTTTGTAAATATTTTTTACTAAAAGTATTTATTGTAATTTCTTATAAAAGCTTTCTTTATATTCTTCTATTTTGTTTAAATCAACTTTACCAATTTTGAAAGCAATTTGACTGTTTAATATTTTATAAACTACATCCGTTTTTACTATGCTATCTCTATTTAAACCATTTTCTTTATCTTTTCTTATTAATTTATTTGAATTATATTTTAATTTATCCAAATTAGATGATATTAACATTCCAAAATTTTCTATTGGTACAGCAAGATTATTTTGATCTATAATAACAAATAAATGGTTTTCTCCTTGTTTTCCATTTAAATAATAATAATTTTCTACGAAAACAATATCTCCTATTTCATAATTATTATACTGTTCATCTTTTTCTTTTAAAATGTTTTCAATTTTTCCTTTATGCCATTCTTCTTCTACTGGACATTCTTTAAAAGCTTCACTTAAATCTTTTACTTTACCATATTTATATGCTATTTTTATAAACTCACTTAAATTTTTATCTTCCATGTTCTCTCATCTCCAATTAAATTTTATATAAATAATTATATATTATTATTGGCTATTTGGCAACTATTTTTTTGATTTTTTAGAATTAATTATTTACATTTTATAATTTTTAGAAAATTTTCCTGCCTCTATTGTACTATAAATATCCCCCAGTATAACTGGGGGATTTTCATATCGGCCTATAAGGCCTTG